>JAQXOR010000039.1 GCA_029099805.1 Lachnospiraceae bacterium | reverse complement strand
TGACTAAAAAGCTTAATAAATGAAAGGAGTCGAAGAAAGATGAAGGTAGTTTTGTTAGAGAATCACTGGAAAATGCATCGAAGTGATGAAACGGAATGGATTGCTGCAACCGTTCCGGGGTCTGTGTACGGAGATTTACTGAATGCAGGAAAGATGGAAAATCCGTTCTGGAAGGACAACGAAGATGCAGCTGTAAAGCTGATGGAGTATGATTATGAATATCGTACGGAATTTGACTGCGAGGAAGCACTTTTGGCATCGGATGAGGTCATTCTTCGCTTTGAGGGACTGGATACCATTGCGGATATTACCTTGAACGGGGTGAAGCTCGGTCATGCGGAAAATATGCACCGTACCTGGGAGTATTCCGTAAAGAAGCTGCTTAAAAGTAAGGAAAATGAACTGACGGTTTATTTCTATTCTCCGATTCGGTATATTACAGAAGCTTATGAAAAGGCACCGACCCGTGGGACGGAGGATGCAATGAACGGGTTTGTACATATCCGGAAAGCACACTGCATGTTCGGCTGGGACTGGGGCGCACATTTGCCGGATGCCGGTATCTGGAGACCGGTGTCCCTGCTTGGTATTGATACGGCGCGTTTTGACTCGGTGGAGGTGCTGCAGTACCACGAGGAAGGAGCGGTACGTCTTACGGTAAAGCCGCTTGTCGTTGCGGCACCGGATTGCGATGCGGCTTTTCAGGAGCTTACAACCGCCGTAACAGTTACGGCTCCGGACGGAACGGAAACGGTTTATCAGGCAGAGGAACTATCGGACATTTTTATCGAACATCCGGAGCTTTGGTGGCCGAACGGCTATGGAAAGCAGAGCCTGTATACCGTATCGGTTGACTTAAAAAAGGCTGACGGTACGGTAGTGGATAACTGGACGAGGAAAATCGGTCTGCGTACCATTACGATGGACCGTACTCCGGATAAGTGGGGCGAACGGTTTGCTACCTGTGTTAACGGTGTCAATATCTTTGCGATGGGTGCGGACTATATTCCGGAGGATCATCTGCTTGGGCGGGTTACGAGGGAAACGACAAGAACCCTGTTGGAGAAGGCAGTATTTGCAAACTTTAACTCCATCCGTGTCTGGGGAGGCGGCTATTATCCGGATGACTGGTTCTTTGATTTGTGTGACGAGATGGGACTGGTTGTTTGGGAGGACTTTATGTTTGCCTGCGCGGTATATGACCTTACGCCGGAGTTTGAAGCGAATATTACCGCGGAGTTTATTGATAATCTGAAACGTATCCGTCATCATGCATCCTTAGGCCTGATGTGCGGAAACAATGAGATGGAGCAGTTTGTGAAGGAACGTACCTGGGTGAGCAAGGATAGTGAAGTACGGGACTATATTATTATGTACGAGCGGATTCTGCCGCAGATTATGAAGCAGTACGCACCGCAGGTGTATTACTGGCCGGCGAGTCCGTCCTCGGGAGGCTCCTTTGACGACCCGAGAGATGAGAACCGCGGAGATGTGCACTATTGGGAGGTATGGCATGGAAATAAGCCGTTTTCCGAATATCGTAAGTTCTTTTTCCGGTATTTGTCGGAGTTCGGATTCCAGGCATTCCCGTCAAAGAAGACGGTGGAGACCTTTACGGATGATGAGCGCGATATGAATATTTTCTCCTATATTATGGAGAAACATCAGAGAAACGGTGCCGCCAACGGTAAGATTATGAATTATATGCAGCAAACCTATAAATATCCGTCGAATTTTGAAACAGTGATTTACGCATCCCAGCTGTTACAGGCGGATGCCATCCGGTATGGAGTAGAGCATTTCAGAAGAAACCGGAATGACAGCCGCTGTATGGGAGCTGTTTACTGGCAGTTTAATGATTGCTGGCCGGTTGCTTCCTGGTCCAGCGTGGATTATTGCCGGAGGTTGAAGGCACTGCATTATTACGCAAGACGCTTCTTTGCACCGATTATGATTTCCTGCGAAGAAGAGGGAATGATGAACAGCGGACAGGAGCTTGTCAGACTGCCGTTCGAATTTCCAAAATCCATACGCCTGTGTGTGGCAAATGAGTCAATGAAGGATGAGCAGATTACGGTAAAGTGGCAGGTGCGGGATGCTTCGGCGAGAATCCTTCGTGCGGAAGAAAGCTGTATTCTTGTACCGGCGCTTACCAGTGTTTGGTTAGAAAAAGTAGAATTGCCGGAGATTGATATTTACAGCGAATATGTAAGCTTTCAGGCCGAAAAAGAAGGAACGGTGGTGTCCGGGGGAACGGTAATCTTTTCCTATCCGAAGTACTTCCGTTATGAAAATCCGGAGCTGAAGGCGACCGTGGAAGGCAATATGATTACGGTAAGTGCTTCAAAATATGCGAAGAGCGTAGAGATTCTGAATGACAATGAGGATCTGATTCTGACGGATAACTATTTTGATTTAAACGGCGGCAGTAAAACGGTGGAGGTGCTAAGCGGTAATATTGACCACCTGAGACTCAGAAGCGTTTATGACATCGGCTGATAAGTTCTGTCCGGCGGAAGCGGAAAGGAATATCGAAAAGGGAAAGGAACGGCGTATGAATTTGAAGTATACCATTGATACAGAGGAAAATAAGAAATTCATGAAGGCTCTGACGGAAGACCTGTTACGGTTCGGGCACAGATTTCCGTCACCGGGCGGAAGCTCGTATTACCTGGGCGATGACGGGAGTCCGTGGACGGAGCGTCCGCGTGAGACCTGGATTACGTGCCGCATGGCTCATGTATACAGTATCGGGAGCCTGCTCGGTCACGAAGGAAGCGAGGCACTGGTTGATGCTGCACTGAAAGGACTGTCGGGAGAACTGCATGATACCGAAAACGGCGGCTGGTATCCGGGTGTAACTGCAGAGAACAAAATTCTTCCGAACAAACAGTGCTATGCGCATGCGTTTGTAATTCTTGCGGCATCCTCTGCGGTTCTGGCAAAACGTCCGGGCGCGGAGAAGCTGCTTTCCGAAGCCCTTGCCCTGTACGACCTCCGGTTCTGGAACGAAGAAGAGGGACTTGCATGTGATACCTGGAATACAGAGTTTACAAAGCTGGACTCGTATCGCGGACTGAATGCGAATATGCATACGGTAGAGGCGTTTCTTGCGGCTGCGGATGTGACGGGAGAGGAAAAGTACCGTGTCCGCGCCGGCAGAATTATCGACCGTGTCATCTGCTGGGCAAAGGCCAATGACTGGCGTATCCCGGAGCATTTTACCAGTGACTGGACGGCAGATTTGGAATGTAATAAAGAAAAGCCTGCAGACCCGTTTAAGCCGTACGGCGCAACACCGGGGCACGGAATCGAGTGGGGACGCCTGATTACCCAGTGGGCGTTATCAACGTATAAATCAGAGAAGGAAAAGGCTGCCTCTTACATAGAAGCCGCACAGAAGCTTTTTAACCGCGCAGTAGAGGATGCCTGGAATGCCGATGGCGCACCGGGCATTGCCTATACGACCGACTGGAACGGAGTACCGGTGGTGCATGACAGAATGCACTGGACACTGGCGGAAGCAATCAATACTTCGGCTGTTTTGTATCGTGTGACCGGAAAGGAGCAATACGGAAAGCTTTATTCGGAATTTCTGGAATATCTGGACAAAACGGTGCTGGACCGTAAAAACGGTTCCTGGTTCCATCAGTTAAATGAGAAAAATGAAGTAATCGGAACGGTTTGGCCGGGAAAATCGGATATTTATCATGCATTGCAGGCAACATTAATTCCATATCACAGGGTTGATGTATCGATTGCTTTGGCGGTAAAAACGGAGCCGACCCGGTAAAGGAGGATGAAGATGAAAAACATAGATGTAATCGCTTTGGGAGAACTGCTGATAGATTTTACGGAGAATGGGCTTAGTCCGAATCAGAATCCGCTTTTGGAAGCAAATCCCGGGGGCGCTCCGTGTAACGTGTTGGCGATGTTACAAAAGCTCGGAAAGAAGACTGCCTTTATCGGAAAAGTGGGAAAGGATGCCTTTGGTGAGTATTTGATAGAAACGGTCCGTAAGGCAGGAATCGATACTGCGAATCTTGTACAGGATGAGGAAGTACCGACGACCTTAGCGTTTGTACATACCGCAGAGGACGGGGACAGAAGCTTTTCATTTTACAGAAATCCCGGTGCGGATATGATGTTGACAGAGGAGGAAATCGACTACAGCCGGATTGATACTGCGAAGATATTTCACTTCGGGACACTGTCCATGACACATGAGGGTGTGCGAGCGGCGACGAAGCGTGCGGTTGCATATGCGAAGGAAAAGGGCTTACTGATTTCCTTTGACCCGAACTACAGACCGCTTTTATGGAAGGATGCAGATACTGCAAAGGAAATGATGCGGTACGGATTTTTGCAGTGTGATATTTTAAAAATCTCGGATGATGAAATCACCTTTGTGACAGGGAAGGAAACGGTTGCCGAAGCAATTCCCGCATTTTGTGAACTGTATCAGCCAAGGCTGATGTGTGTCACCTGCGGAAAGAAGGGAAGTATTGCGATTTACAAGCAGATGCAGGTGGCATGCGATGCGGTTCTGCGGGAGGATACCATTGAGACGACAGGTGCCGGAGACACGTTTATGGCTTGTACCCTGAATTATGTGTTAGAGCATGGACTTACTGCGCTTTCGGAGCAGGATCTGTATGATATGCAGCGGTTTGCAGGTGCAGCCGCCTCAGTTATCACTACCAGAAAGGGCGCCCTGAAGGTGATGCCGACAAAAGAGGAAGTGCTGCAGAATATGCGGAATTGCCAATAAGTATTTGACACTGACGTCGAGTATATTCTGATTGCTTTTTTTAAATAGGAATACTATAATAATACTGATATCGAGTGTTTTTTACCGATGAAGGAGGAGTTCAAATGAAAAAGCTGGCGTTGATTACCGGAATAATAATGAGCTTAATTTTCATTGGAATTATTGTGATCAACATTAAGCAGGAGGATACGGACATCACCAAAAATCAGACAAAGGTCGGCTTTGTTTTTAATCATGTGAAGGATGATGCCAGTTGGGGACAGGCGCATTACGAAGCAATGGAATACTGTAAAGCAGAGTTAAATCTTCTGGTGGATTACCGTGAGAGCGTGCCGATGGATGAAAGGTGCGTTTCTGTGATGGAGGAATTGATTGCAGAGGGCTGTAAAATTATTATTTGTAACTCCTATGAATATGGTGAATATGAAAAGAAGGTGGCAGACGAGCATCCGGACGTTTATTTTTTTCATGCAACCGGAGTGGATGAAGGCGAGAATTTTGCATCTTATTTCGGACGTATGTATCAGATGCGTTATTTATGCGGAATAGTGGCGGGATTGCAGACGCAGACGAATGAAATCGGTTATATTGCTGCTTTTGATATTTCTGAGGTAAACAGAGGAATCAACGCGTTTACGCTGGGCGTAAAAAGTGTCAATCAAAGAGCAAAGGTATACGTTCGGTTCTGTGATTCGTGGATGGATGATGAGCTGACCCGAACAGCGGCGGAAAAGCTGTTTGACGGACACAATATTGATGTTATGACAGTACATTCGGACTCTTTGGCTGCGTATGATGTGGCAGACGAGAGGGGAATCTGGATTATCGGATACAATTGTGATAACAGCGAACGGTACCCGGAGCATTTTTTGACCGCAGCGGTATGGAAGTGGGAGAACTTTTATTTACCTAAAATTCGCGAGGTACTCCAGGACAAATTTGTCGGAAGGCATTACTGGGACGGAGTAGAGCGCGGCATTGTGGGCCTTTCCCCGTTTACAGAGCATGTAAAGGAGGGAACATACGAGCAGGTTGAAGAGCAGCTGCGTCGGATAGAGGACGGCGTGTTTGACGTGTTTTACGGACCGGTCTATGACAGTAAGGGACGGATTCGTGTGAAGCGTGGGGAGTGCATGACGGATGATGCAATGCTGAATTCGTTTGACTGGTATGTTACGGGGGTAAGAATCGATGAAGATAAATAAGAAAGCAGGGTGGCTTGCACTGGCGATGCTGGTGTTTGCATTAATCATTTGCAGCATTGTATGGTTTGGCCGGGGCAAGAAGGATGATAAAGTGATTATTGGCGTTATTTTTCCGGGAGCAATCAGTGAATCCGGCTGGAACGGAACACATTATGCCGGTTTGAAACAGGCTTGTGACGAACTGGGAGCGGAGTTGCTTGTTTATGAAAATGTGCCGGAGTATTCCGGAAAATGTAAGGAAGCAGTACAGGAGCTGGCGAAGCGCAAAGCCGGTGCAATTATACTGGAAAGCTTTAATTATCCGGAGGAAATCAAGGATACGATAGATGCACATCCGGAGATTGATTTTTTCTGTTGCTCGTTTACCAATGATGAAAGGAATTATACTCCGTATTTTGCAAGAGTGTATCAGGCAAGATACTTATCCGGAGTTGTTGCGGGGCTGAGAACAACAACGAATCATATCGGGTATGTGGCAGCTATGGATAACAGTGAGGTGAACAGAGGCCTGAATTCCTTTGCACTCGGTGTGCGCAGTGTAAATCCGGAAGCCGTAATCCATGTGACATATACCGGTGCCTGGGATGACAGAGAAAAGGAAATATCGGAAACGAGGATGATTGTGGAAAAGTGCAACGCGGATGTAATTGCCTATCATCAAAATCAGCCATTTGTAGTTGAGGCTGCAGTCGAACTTGGAGTAGATGTCATCGGATATAATGTCGGACAGGTGAGCAATTCCTCTCATTTGCTGACATCGGTTGCCTCTAACTGGGACATGGTGTATCGGGAGATTATCAGAGACCATATGTCTGATAGAGAGATGGACGGGAAAATCTATTGGCTCGGAATCGAGAAGGATGCGGTAAGCCTGGCATTCTATTCGGATTTGGTGTCTCAGGAAATCAGAGATACCGTTGCTTACACGAAAGAACAGCTGATTCAAAGTCGTGAAGTTTTTTCCGGTCTGATTTACGATAATAACGGTGTAATGAGATGTAACGAAAATGAAGTAATTCGGGATGAAATACTTCTCGGAGAAATGGACTGGCTTGTTGAGGGAGTTGAGGTTTATGGAGAAAAGGAATAGGAAGCTCAGTACCAAAACATTGCTTGGATTAATGATTTTTGCATTTGTTATGGTATTTGTGGGCGGTTTGATGTGGGGAAAACTAAATTCTCTGCTCCAAAAGCATATGGAAAACCAGATTGCCCTACAGGCAAACTATATGGCAGAGAATTTCCAGACACGTCTGGACAATGAAATCGAACGCTTGTCGGAGATAGCGATAGAACTGGAAACAGGAAAGTATTCCCGCGTACTTGAGGTATACGAGAAAATGGACAAGCAGAACAAAGGAAGCTACGGTCTTTTATGTCCGGATGGAACAGCAGCATATGGAGAGAAGATTTCCGTAAAGTCGTTTTCCGGAATCAGAGATTCCTTTCGCGGGAATTCGGCGATCAGCTATAGTCCGGAGGAAGGAATCCTGTTTTCTGTTCCTGTGCTGGATGCAGGGAATGTAAAATATGTACTTTACAGAAAGTATAACAATGAAGAGGCTGCTTCCAGATTTGCTGTAGAATGCCATGACGGGGAAGGCTTTCTGTTTCTCTTTGATGAACGTAAACAGCGAGTGATTCAGTCTTCAAACAAAGAGCTGGGAGAAAGTTCTATTTGGAATGAGAGTTTTTTCTCGGCAATCGAAAAAGAATTGGATAGAAAATTGAATGTAGCATCGTCTGCCAGCCTTTTTCAAAAGGTAAACGGAGAAGCTTACTATTTTTTTAAAGCGGACCTTGGCAGAACCGGGACAGGACTAATCGGTGTTGTCCCGGGAAGGACGGTTGCGACGGGTATTGACGGAATCGGTCTTTTGATTTTCTGGGTGTTTGGTCTGCTGCTTATATTGTTCATCATCTGTTTTTGCTATCTCTTTTTGTCAGAGCAAAAGATTCGTGAAAGTGATGAACTCCGAGAGGCAAAGCGGGCAGCGGAGTCTGCAAACCAGGCGAAATCGGATTTTCTTGCCAATATGTCACATGAAATCCGTACTCCGATTAACGGTATTCTTGGAATGAATACATTGCTGTTACAGGAATGTAAGGATGCTGCTTTGCTGGAGTATTCCAAAAACATCCAAAGTGCCGGACAGTCCCTGTTATCCTTGATTAACGACATACTGGACATTTCCAAGGTAGAGGCAGGCAGGCTTGAAATCCTGCCGGTAGAATATGAACTGTTTAGTGTATTGAATGATTGCTATAATATGACCAAAATTCGCGCAGAGAGTAAGTCCCTTTCCTTTCAAATGGAGGCGGATTCTACTACTCCGTCGTGGTTGTACGGCGATGAGGTACGTGTGCGTCAGGTGATGAATAATCTCCTCTCCAATGCAGTAAAGTATACGCTTGAGGGTAAGGTGATACTATCCATCGGATATGAGAGGCCGGAGAAGGGAAGAATAAATCTGGTAATCTCTGTAAGTGATACCGGAATCGGAATAAAGCAGGAGGATATCGGAAAACTGTTTTCAAGCTTTACAAGAATCGAGGAAAAGAGAAACCGCAACATCGAAGGTACCGGACTTGGACTTAATCTTACAAAGAACCTGGTAGATATGATGGGGGGAGAGATTTTTGTAGAGAGTGTCTATGGAAAGGGCTCGTGCTTTACAGTGAAAATCCCTCAACAGGTTATAAAGGAGGAGCCGCTTGGTGATTTTACGGAGCGATACCGAAAGTTTTTGAATTCCTCGGAAGAAAGCAGGTCTTGTGTGGTTGCTCCGAAGGCACATATTCTGGTAGTAGATGACGTAGAAATGAACCTGAAGGTAATCGAGGGTTTGTTAAAAAAGACCAAAATACAGGTAGATATAGCAGACAGTGGGATGGAGTGTCTCGGGCTTGTGCAGAAAAATGTGTATGATATTATTTTCTTAGACCACATGATGCCTGAGATGGATGGTATTGAGACCTTCCGGAATATGAAGGAACAAAAGGAGAACAGGAATAGGAACACTCCTGTCATTATGCTGACGGCAAATGCTACTCTCGGAGTGCGGGAGGAGTATCTCCGGGAAGGCTTTACAGACTATCTTTCCAAGCCGGTGCAGGAGGAATTACTGCAGGCAATGCTTATAAAGTATTTACCGAAAGAGTTGCAGGAGCAGAATACATCAAGACCGGAAGGGAAGGAACAACAGCCGGCAGAGTACGGGGGGCAGGAGACCGGTGGGACGGAACAGAAAGAAACCGAAATTGACCGGCTCAAAGCACTTACACAGCTTGATATTGCAACCGGAATGCAGTATTGCATGAATGACGAAGAATTTTATAAAGAAATGCTGATGGAGTATGCAAAGGCAGATAAGGTTGAAAATATGCAGAAGTTTTATGCGCTGAGTGATTTTGCAAATTACGGGATAGTGGTACATGCGCTTAAGAGTAATTCCCTGAGCATTGGTGCGGTCGCATTGTCGCAGGCTGCGCTGGCGTTGGAAACAGCAGCAAAGGAGTGTGATGCAGAGTATATTTCCGGGCATCATGAGGGGGTGCTCTCGGATTATATTTTGCTTACGGAGCAATTAAGAGAAATTTTGGGATGAGCAGAATACGAGGTGACATATGGGAAAAACCGTTAAATTGGCAGATATCGGAGCCCGCCTGGGAGTCAGTACCGTTACGGTATCCAAGGCTCTGTCCGGGCAGAAGGGTGTCAGCGAAGAGCTGAGGGAGAAAATAATCGTATTGGCGGATGAGATGGGGTATAAACGGGAGCTTACCCCGAAGAAGATTCCGGAAGAAGGCGGCTATACCCTCGGGGTATTGATTGCGGAAAAATATATCGGAAAGTATGATTCCTTTTATCTGAAAATGTATCAGACGGTGAATGTCAGCGCAGTGGAGAGAGGAAATCTCGCACTTTTAGTCACCATAGATGGGCAGACGGAGAAGGAACGTCTGGTTCCTAAGGTACTTCGGGAAAACAGACTGGATGGTCTGATGATAATCGGGAGACTGGAGAAAGAGTATCTGGAAGTAATCCATCGGGCGGTCAACGTGCCATGGGTATTTGTGGATTTCTATGATGGAGAAGATAAAGCAGATGCCGTGATTTCTGACAGCTATTACGGGGCATATCAGATGACGAGATACCTTCTGAAACGGGGGCATCGAAAGATTGCCTATGTCGGAACGCTGTTATCGACGAATTCGATTACCGACCGTTATCTTGGATACACAAGAGCAATGTTAGAATACGGTATTACGCCGAAGCCGGAATGGCAGATAGATGACAGAAATCCGGAGACGGGTCTGGTGGATGAAAAGAATCTGTTTCAGTTTCCGAAAGAGATGCCTACTGCTTTTTTTTGTAACTGTGATGTTGTGGGAAGTATCGTAATCAGAAAGCTGCGAAGTCTCGGTTACAGGGTTCCGGAGGATGTCTCCGTTGTGGGGTATGATAATTATTTATATCCGGGTCTTTGCGATATTGGAATTACAACATATGAGGTGGATATGAAAAAGATGGCAGCGCGGGCACTGGACATTTTATTAGAAAGGCTGCGGGGAGCGGATTCAATAACCCGCCTTCACATTGTGGAAGGTCATCTGGTAGAGAAGGATAGCGTGGGAATTGTTGATTTTTGTGCAGTATAAGGTATAATAGGAGGGGAAGAAACGAAATAATGTTGGTATGCCGCTTTTAGGGCAAAATGGGAAGAGAGGTATGGTATGGAGAGAAAAGTAGTTTTGGGCGATGGTGTTGCAGTTGGAAAGAATCCGATTATTACGTCAATCTATACGGCAGATCCGGCACCAATGGTGTATGGTGATACGCTGTACCTGTACACGACGCATGACGAGGATGTGCTGGTAAACGATTTTTACACAATGTACGACTGGTATTGTTTTTCTACGAGGGATATGGTGAACTGGACGAATCACGGAGCGATTTTTTCCCTGGCTGATATCAGTTGGGCAGATGACAGAGCCTGGGCTCCGCAGGCGGTAGAGCGTAACGGAAAGTTTTATTTATATTGTCCGGTACATAAAAAGGACGGCGGTATGGCTATTGCTGTCGGTGTTTCTGACAGCCCGACCGGTCCGTTCAAGGATTTGGGGCACCCTCTTGTGGATGAGGGCGACTGGAATGACATCGACCCTACGGTATTTATCGATGATGACGGACAGGCATATTTATATTTCGGTAATCCGGAGCTTCGTTATGTACTTTTAAATGAGGATATGATTTCTTATGACGAGACGGTTGGCGTGGTGAAGATTCCGATGACAGTGGAGTCCTTTGGAAAGGGTAGTCACGCAACCGGAACAACTTATGGCGAGGGTCCTTGGTTTTATAAGAGAAATGACTTGTATTATATGGTTTATGCGGCATTTGGCGAAGGGAAAAGAGATGAGCATCTTGCATATTCTACATCGAAATCTCCAACGGGACCGTGGGTATATGGCGGCGTGCTGATGACCGAAGAAGGTGGTGTGTTTACGAATCATCCGGGAATCGCGGACTTCAAGGGGCATTCCTATTTGTTCTACCACACCGGAGAGCTGCCGGGGGGAAGCCTGTTCCATCGTTCGGTTTGTGTTGCAGAGTTTCGGTATAATGAAGACGGCTCCATAGATACAATTGCAAAATGCAATGGAGTGACAGCAATTTAATGCTTTGAAAATGGGTGATTGCTTTTTTGAATAATAATTTTATAATAGATTTGAAAATAAATACATTTGATGAAGGAAGACGTATAGCAATGAGAGGATACAGGGAAGCCTCCGGCAGATCGCACGAATTTGCAGTAGAAATTGTAGCTTCGCTACGCAAATTCGGCGTGGAAACGCTTTCAATTTGTGGAATACGTTGCTTCGTTAAAAGAGACAGACAACAGGAGGAAAGAGATGGAGAATAAACAAAAGGCGCCGATTGCAAAGGAAACTATTTTTAAGATTATGTTGTATATCACATTTGGTGTGGCAGGAGCTTTTTTTATAAAGAACCTGATTGGCGTTCAGGTGGTGGCAATGATTGTAATCGGTGCATCACTGCTGTTTTTTTCCGGTACGCTGCTTGTTATGCGCCGCGTTGGTGTGGCGTTTGAAAAGCGGCAGTTTACCGTCTGTATGGGGCTGAGTTTCTTAATATTTTTTATTTCGATATTTTCAGGAGAATCCTTTAGTGATGATTTCCTGATACACATAGCGGCGCTAGGACTGGCGGGACTGTATCTACGTCCCAGACAGACGGCAATACAGGCAATCCTTTCTTTTGTTCTTTTGATTGTGCAGGCTTTTATATGTCCGCAGAAGACAGGAGAAGTGGGACAGTATATTTTATGTCTTGCGATGTTTGCTCTTGCAGTTTCTCTGATTTATCTTGTTATTGCGCGAGGAAGAGGGTTTATTTCAATGGCGCATACCAGAGCTGATGAAGCGGAGGGGCTTTTGGGGGCTCTCCAGAAGATAGGGGAAGAATTACAGTTAAATTTTGAAAATTCCACAGAAGGGATTAAGGGCCTGCGAGAGGCAAGTGAGCACCTGAATTGCAATGCGGATGAACTGAAACAGGGGTCTGACAGTATTGCACAGGGAACGAAGGAGGTTTCTGATACCTGTGGCGAGGTTCAGATAAAGATTCAGGAAACAGAAAAGCAGGTGGAAGCACTTACGGACGGAATCCGTGATTTTGAAGAACTGCTCGGGGTGAATAAAGAAAATATGTATGCAATGAGCCAACAGATGGAGTCCGTCCAGACTACCATGCAGCAGGCAAACGAAGTGTTTAAGCTGCTTGAAAAATATATGCAGGAGATTTCTTCAGTAACGGATCAGCTGTACGGCATTTCTTCCAGTACAACGATGCTGGCGCTGAATGCTTCCATTGAGGCAGCGAGGGCGGGAAAGAGCGGTGCCGGATTTGCGGTAGTTGCATCAAAGGTACAGGAGCTTGCTGTTGACAGCAATCGCTGTTCTTCCAGGGTGGCGTCGGCAGTTGAACATATGCAGAAACAGGTTCAGATGACTACAACACAGCTGGAAGAAAGCGGTCAGGCAATCCATACTTCATTAGATACCCTGCAGGGTCTTCAGTCTAGCTTTGAACAGTTAATGGAACGGTTCGGTGCTCTTTACCGGAATATTGAATCGCAGAACAATACAATTGGTCAGGTCGATTCCATTTTCGGACAGTTAAAGAACAGAATCGGTGAAATGAACCGGTATTCCGAGGATAACCAGAATGCAGTGGAATCAATCTCCGAGGCGATGGGGGTCTATAACTCCAGTATGGAACAGATGATTGCGGACACAGAGCATATACACAAATTATCTGCTGACATGCTTTCTATGTCCAATAAATAGGCAGTGTGATTTGGCCTATTTCACTTTTGTATAAATACCCGGCAGTAAGTATTACTATTTTATGTGTTTCGGATATAAGAAAACCTAATATCCTGCACAATATTTCAAATAGTAGCGCTTACTGCCGGGTATTTTTCGTACAAGGGGAATCGACTTACATCTCTTCCAGTGATTTATATCTCTGGTATCTTACACCGGAGTCTTCCTTTGCTGCTTTAAACAATGTTTCTGCGTGTTCCGGGAAGGTACGCTTCAGGGCTGCATAGCGGGTCTCACCGTCTAGGAACTCTTCGTAGTCAATGGAAGGTGCTTTGGAGTCAACGGTCATCGGCTTTTCCGCATTTGGATTGTAGCGGTACAAAATCCAGTAACCGGCATCAACTGCACGCCTCATTTCCTGCTGTACGTTTGCCATACCGGCCTTGATGCCGTGTGCGGCACAAGGGGTATATGCGATAATTACGGAAGGTCCTTTATGCTGTTCTGCCTCATGGAGCGCCTTAATCAGCTGGTTCGGGTCTGCACCCATGGCTACCTGGGCAACATACACGTTTCCATAGGTCTGGAAGATAGCGCCGAGGTCCTTTTTCCTGCTTCGTTTTCCGGCAGAGGCAAATTGTGCTACAGCACCGAGTGGTGTTGCCTTTGAACTCTGACCACCGGTGTTGGAATACACTTCGGTATCAACAACAAATACATTGATGTCTTCGCCGCTGGCAATGACATGGTCCAGGCCGCCGAAGCCGATATCATATGCCCATCCGTCTCCGCCGAACATCCAGAAGCATTTCTTGGACAATTGGTCTTTACGCTCCAGAATCTTTTTTGCAGTAGCTGAGTTTACATTTTCCAGTTCCGCAATCAGAGTATCCGTCGTCAGACGGGACTGCTCGAAATCATCAAAGGTATCCAGCCAGTTCTTTGCAGCTTCACTTCCGGTTTCCGCTGCATATGCCTCGACCAGAGTCTTCTGTGCAAGACGCTGCTGCTTTACGGAAAGGAACATTCCGAGGGAAAGCTCTGCGTTGTTTTCAAACAGGCTGTTGGTCCATGCAGGTCCGAAGCCTCTCTTATTGGTTGTATATGGAATGCCGGGCATCGGAGAGCCCCAGGCCTGGGAACAACCGGTTGCATTCGCCCAGTATACACGGTCACCGAAGAGCTGGGTTAGCAGCTTGGCGTAAGGAGTTTCACCACAACCTGCGCAGGCAGCGGAGAACTCAACGAGCGGCTGACGGAACTGACTGCCCTTTACGCTGTATGCCGGGAACAAATCTCCCTTATCGGAAACGGAGAGACCGTAATTCCATAACGTCTTCTTTTCGTCATTTAATACGACAGGTTGCATGGAAATTGCCTTCTCCTTTGCCGGACAGCAGCTTACGCAGCTGCCGCATCCGGTACAATCGTAAGCGGAAATCTGCATGGTGAAGTGAAGCCCTTTTGCAGCGGCACCGTTTGCAGGGGCAGTTGCAAAGCCTTCCGGGGCCTTTGCCTTTTCGTCCTCGTTCAGCAGATAAGGACGGATGACTGCATGAGGACATACAAGCGCACACTTATTACACTGGATACACTTCTGCGGGTCCCATACCGGTACATTTAAAGCGATACCACGCTTTTCATAAGCGGTAAGACCGAGGTCGATGCGGCCGTCTTCATATCCCTTAAAGGCGCTGACCGGAAGGTCATCACCCTTCTGTTTGTTAATCGGTTCCAGAATATTTGTTACAACGGAAGGAACCTCACAGGCAGCGGCAGCTTCTGCTGCAACCTCTGCATTTTTCCAGGAAGCAGGAACCTCAATCTTTACAAGCTTAGTGGCACCGGCGTCGATGGCTGCCACGTTACGTGCGATGACATCATCACCCTTGGCAAAATAGGTCTTTCTGGTTGCTGCCTTTATCATTTCCAGTGCTTCTTCGGTAGGAATTACCTGCATGAGAGCAAAGAAAGAAGCCTGAAGTACGGTATTTGTATGACTGCCAAGACCAAGCTCCTGGGCAATTTTATTTGCATCAATTACATAGAGGTTGATATTCTTTTCGGCAATCTGGCGACGTACGGAGGCCGGGATATGTTCTTCAAGCTCTTTACCGGTCCAGCTGCAGTTTAACAGGAAGGTACCGCCTTCCACAATTTCATCTACGATATCATACTGACTGATATAGCTCTGATTATGACATGCCACAAAGTCAGCGGACTTTACATAATAAGAGCTGGTAATCGGTTCGTCACTGAAACGCAGATGGGATTTGGTCACACCAAAGGATTTCTTTGCATCATATTCAAAATATGCCTGTGCAAACTTATCGGTATTGTCATTAATAATACGAACGGTGTTATGGTTGGCACCGACGGTACCGTCACCACCGAGGCCCCAGAATTTGCAGCGGATAACGCCGGCCTTCTGATCGGAGTACGGCTTTACCGGCAGGGAAAGATGAGTGACATCGTCATTGATGCCGATCGTAAAGCCGGTAATCGGAGTTGCGGAGGCAAGATTTTCAAATACAGCCAGAATCTGTGCCGGATCGGTGTCCTTGGAGCTTAATCCGTAACGTCCTCCGATGACACGGATGTTGCTGCCGGTGTTCATCAATACACTGCACACATCCTCAAATAAAGGCTCTCCGGCACTACCCATTGCTTTACAGCGGTCGAGTACTGCGATGCGTTCTACCGTCTTCGGGAGTGCTTTGATGAAGTACTCTGCAGAGAACGGGCGGTACAGATGTACCTGTAAAAAGCCGACCTTTTTGCCTTCGCTACGGAGAGCTTCTACGGCATCGCGGATGACACCGCTGGCAGAACCCATGGCAACGATAACATCAGTTGCCTCAGGGTCACCGTAATAGTTAAATACATGGTATTCACGTCCGGTAATTTTTGTAATCTCATTCAGGTACTTTTCAACAATATCAGGAAGTGCATTGTAGAATACGTTGTGTGCTTCCCGTACCTGAAAATATACGTCGCCGTTTTGCACGGTATTTCGAAGCGTCGGGTGCTCCGGATTCAGGGAACCGTCGCGGAATTCCTTTAATGCGTCCTGATTGATTAGCTTTCCTACCGCATCCAAATCAGGAAGCTCAATTTTATTGATTTCGTGGGAGGTACGGAAACCGTCAAAGAAATGCATAAACGGAATACGCCCTTCGATAGCGGACAAATGCGCAATCGGAGCAAGGTCGGCAACTTCCTGTACGCTTCCGGAAGAAAGCATGGCAAAGCCGGTCTGACGGCATGCCATAACATCGGAATGGTCTCCGAAAATACTCATGGCATGGGTACCTACGGTACGGGATGCAACATGGAGTACCGCAGGGAGTCTTTCACCGGCGATACGGTAAAGTACCGGAATCATCAGCATAAGGCCCTGTGATGATGTATATGTAGTAGCAAGAGAACCGGCCTGCAGAGCACCGTGCACGGCGGTAATTGCTCCGGCCTCAGACTGCATTTCCGTCAGGGTGACGGTCTGACCAAATACATTTTTACGTCCCTTTGCTGACCAGGCGTCAGTAAGGCCTGCCATCGGAGAGGACGGTGTAATCGGATAAATTGCGGCTATCTCGGTAAAGGGATAGGCCATGTGTGCGGCAGCTTCGTTGCCGTCCATTGTAACATAGTTTTTTGACATACGCATTACCTCTTTGTAAGAATCATAGTTGGGAATCAGTCTTTCCCCTTTGCGGTGTCGATGCCTGCAGCGCCTACAAGACCGAGACGCTCGGCAGCTTCTTCGCGCATCTTATATTTTAACACTTTTCCTGCTGCATTCATAGGGAAAGAAGAAACAAATTCAATATATTTCGGAACCTTATGACGAGCCATGCTTGCAGCGATATAATCGTGCATCTCCTGTTCGGATAAGGTCTTGCCTTCTTTGAGTATAATGCAGGCCATAGCTTCTTCGCCGTATTTCTTATCCGGAACACCGATAACCTGTACGTCTTGTACGAATGGGTGGGTATAAATGAATTCCTCGATTTCCTTCGGATAAATATTCTCACCGCCGCGGATAATCATATCCTTTAAGCGGCCGGTGATGCGGTAGTTTCCATCTGTATCACGACACGCGAGGTCTCCGGAGTGAAGCCAGCCTTCTGCATCTACAGTGCTGCGGGTTGCTTCCGGCATTTTGTAATAGCCCTTCATTGTGTTATATCCGCGGGAGCAGAATTCACCGTTTTCGCCGTCGGCTACTTCCTTACCGGTTTCCGGATCAATGATTTTACATTCGATATGAGGGAAATTGTATCCTACCGTATCGCAGCGGAGAGCCAACGGGTCGGTCCATGCGGACATGGTGCTTCCCGGAGAGGATTCGGTCTGACCGTAAACACTTACGATTCCCGTCATGTTCATTTCGTTCGGGTCTGCCGCACGGCGCATCAGCTCCGGAGGACATCCGGCGCCTGCCATAATACCGGTACGCATATGGGAAAAATCGGTCTTTCTGTAATCTTCATGATTAAACATGGCAATAAACATGGTCGGTACGCCGTTAAAGCAGGTGATACGCTCCTGATTGATGCATGCCAGAGATGATTTCGCCGAGAAATAAGGCATTGGGCAGACAGTAGCACCGTGTGTCAGGGAGGCGGTCATGGAAAGTACCATACCGAAGCAGTGGAACATCGGTACCTGAATCATCATACGGTCTGCGGTGGAAAGTCCCATACGGTCACCGATACACTTTCCGTTATTTACGACATTGTAATGGGTAAGCATAACGCCTTTTGGGAAGCCTGTCGTTCCGGAGGTATATTGCATGTTGCAGACGTCTTCCGGCTTTACGCGTGCTGCCATACGGTTTAACTCTTCCTGCGGAACGAGGTTGCCGCGCTCCATTGCTTCCTCAAAGGTCAGGCAACCCGGCTGTCTGAAACCGACGGTGATGACGTTGCGAAGGAACGGAAGGCGCTTACAATGTAATGGCTCACCCGGCTTGTTTGCAGCAATTTCCGGACAGATTTCATTGATAATCTCTCTGTAGTTGGAGTCCAGACAGGAT
>JAQXOR010000038.1 GCA_029099805.1 Lachnospiraceae bacterium | reverse complement strand
GACACCGTATTCAAGAAGCTGATGGATCCGGAAGTCCACAGGGACCGGCTTGAGGACTGTGTTTCCAGCCTGCTTGGGACCGGTTAAATGCCTGGCTGTCCTTCTTCTGTACGGAAAATACAGAAGATGCAATAAGACTATGTGCGATTTACCCGTGGCTTTCGGAGGCTTATAAAGAAATGGCAGGGTTTGCAACCAATCCGGAGGAGTTGATAGGTATGTTTTCAGAAATGTTGCCGAACAAAAGGCTGAAATCAAGCGACTTCTGGAAAGTCAAAACAACGCTTAAATACAACTAAAAATTGAGGCTCTTTCTGTAATAAACTTAAACCAGATAGACTGTTGCTCCGCTGATGTCTCATGTGCCTCTGTATCAGATACTTCCTGATTACTAATTATTTCTTCATCCTGTTCGTCTACTAAATCCTTGCCGGAACTACCACATGCAACCAGACAGGCTGTGAGTATAATTCCCGGAACAACAGATAAATATTTTTCATATGGTTACACCTTGTTCTTTATTATTTCTTTTCATCCGGCAAAATAACACCCTGCTCCGGATTTTTATCAATTGCTCCTACTATCTTATGTGGAACATATAGTTCTTCCAGATATGCAAGATCATCGGTAGTCAGTTTTACTTCAAATGCGTGGGCTGCATCATCTAAATACTGAGTTTTAGTCGCTCCAATAATAGGTGATAGAATCTCCTTTTGCCACTGCCATGCAATGGCTATCTGGGACATTTTGCAGTTGTACCTTTCTGCAAGTTCCGCCACACGTTTAACTATCTTCAAATCCTCTGTTTCTGTCTTATCATATTTTCCCATGGCAACTCTATCCGTAGTTCCACGAAGAGAATCGGATTTCCACTGCTGCCTTGCCAGATGACCGGCCGCAAGAGGGCTATACGGTATCAGTGATACATTCATCTGCTTACAAATCGGTATCAATTCTCTCTCATCCTCTCTGTAAAGCAAATTGTAATGGTTCTCCATTGCCGAAAACGGTGTCCATCCATTTTCTTTTGCAACTAACTGCATATTGTAGAACTGATACCCATACATCGCAGATGCGCCAAGCGCCCGGACCTTTCCTGATTTTACAAGTTCATGCAATGCTTCCATGGTTTCTTCTATCGGCGTATCATAGTCAAATCTATGGATGATATATAAATCAAGATAATCGGTTCCAAGACGTGTTAAAGTACCATCTATCTCCCTCATGATTGCCGCTTTCGTTAAGCGTCCTTCATTAAAATATACCTTAGAGGCAATCACAACCTGATCTCTCGCTATATTTTTCTTCAATGCTCTTCCCAAGTATTCCTCACTTGTTCCTGCTGAATATCCATTTGCCGTATCAAAAAAGTTATATCCCAAATCAAGTGCATGCTTAATAACCTTCTCGCTCTCAGCTTCATCCAGAGTCCAGTCATGCATGGTTCCGGCTTTTCCAAAACTCATGCAGCCCACACATAATTTTGACACTTTGATATCTGTATTCCCAAGTATTCCGTATTCCATAATCCACTCCTTATCTTAACCCAGCGTACTCTTTCTCGGATACTGCCTCACACCACTCATTGGAACAATCCACTCCCGGCACCTCAATTGCCAGATGTGAAAACCACTCAGCCGGAGCCGCCCCATGCCAGTGCTTCACTTCGGCAGGAATATTTATACAGTCACCCGGTTTCATTTCTACCGCCTCCTTGCCTTCTTCCTGATAAAACCCGCGTCCGGCTACGCATACTAAAATCTGTCCGCCCCTGCTTTTTGCATGATGAATATGCCAGTTATTTCTGCATCCCGGTTCAAATGTCACATTGAAAATGCCAACCTGCTCTGTAGATATTGGAGCAAGGTAGCTTTGTCCAACAAAATAATTTGCAAATGCATCATTAGGCTGACCTATCGGAAATACCATAGATTTTGCATGTGTTCTCATAGCCTCATCTTCATAAGGCAAATCCCCCTCATTGGGCTGCCAGACTTCCTTTGCAAGATGAAAAACTGCCCATCCTTTTGGCCAGCCCGCATAGAATGCCACATGTGTGATAATTGCTGCAATTTCTTTTTGGGTCACGCCATGTTCCTTTGCATTTTGTAAATGAAATTTTAAAGACGAATCTGTTATCCCGGAGGACATCAACGCAACCATTGTGATAATACTTCTGGTCTTAAGATCAATATCCTGATTATTCCAGTTCTCACCGAACAGAACATTTTCTACCAGTTTTTCTTTTCCTTTTCACTACGATTGTTCTGTTTGCGTTCTTCCACCATCTTTACAAACCATTCAACCATAGCAGGATCCCGATTTGAGAAGAAAGAACTTGTAGCAGTATCCAGTTTCACAATTTCATTCGTCCTTTGTAACCTGATACACGCCATATCCTAAGACCGGCATCTTTACTCCATTGGATAATGTTATATATTCCATATACTGATTGCTCCTATAAACTCTTTACCCAGTGTTCTACATCCTGCTTCGATACATTATTAAGTATCCCTCCTTCCACAATATTGGTATCAGGTGCAGACGGTAATAATTCCTCTACCGTATTTCCAAAGCCGCTTCCGCCGGAAGTTGCAAACAATACAATCTTTTTACCCGAAAAATCATAGCTCTCCAAAAATGTATTAACAATCGTAGGAGCTACATACCACCAGATTGGGAAACCTAATATAATCTCATCGTACTTGTCGATATCAATATTCGCATCCGTTATTTCCGGTCTGTACTTTTTATCACTCATCTCCACACTGCTTCTGGATTTTTTATCCATCCAGTTTAAATCAGCCTTTGAATATGGTTGCTTCGGTACGATTTCATACAAATCAGCTTCTGCTACTTGCGCAATCATCTCTGCCACTTTTCTTGTTGTTCCGCCGGCACTAAAATATGCCACTAATCTTTTACCCATAACTATTCCTCCACGTTCATACAATAGAAAGCACGCTTTGCGGACTTTCTATTATCATGAAAAAATTGTGTAAAGTATGTTTCCTTCATACCTTACACATTGATTATATTCCTCATTATCCAATTATGTCTAATACCTATATTAAATCATTTTCTATGCCTTAAAAGCATTAATTTCCTCTATAAATTTATTCATTGCAAATGAATACGGTATATTCCTTCTCCATGCGATTACCGTACTTGCTGTTATTTCAGGATACAGTCTTCTCTGAACAAGCAATTCCTCTCTCCAATACTTCGCAGCACCTTCAATCGAAACCGGATATCCCAGTCCATGCATTGCCATAACACCTGCGTTTGTTCCAAGATTACTGGTAAAAGGAACATGGAGCTTATTAAAATCCTTACCAAACCAGTTTGCAAGCTCGCTCTGCACATTCCGTCTTTGGGGAAGTATGAGCGGTTTATCCAAAAGTTCTTCTTTTGTAATATATTCTTTGTCTGCCAATGGGTCATCCGGTTTCATTCCGACAACCCAATGGTCACTTTCTGTAATTCTGATATAATCCAAGCCCTCTGTGTTGACAGGTTCCATAAATAACCCAATATCCACCAACCCCTGATTCATCATTTCATATACCGAATCTGCCGTTGCTGTATGTAACGCAATCTGTACCATTGGATATTTTTGCTTATATACCTTACAAATTTCTGCTAATGTTTCAACAGCAGCAAACTCACCACAACCGATTGTAACAGTACCTTCTATCAGCTCTTCTTTCACCTTTAGTTCATCCAGCATTTTTTCTTCCAGATCAATGATTTCCAAGGCTCTTCGTTTTAATAATATCCCCGACTCCGTGAGCGTAATACTACGGTTCCCTCTTATAAAAAGAGCTGTACCAAGTTCCTCCTCCAATGCAGCAAGCTGTCTTGAAAGTGTTGGCTGTGTTATATTTAATTGCTCTGCGGCTTTTGTAAAGTTCTGTTCTTTTGCCACAGTCAGAAAATATCGCAATATTCTAATATCCATCTTTCTATACACCTCTTTTACGAAAAAGAATACTTTTACCGCAGCAAAACAGAATTGGTTCCCCCGGCAGCAACTTCTGCGATCTGATCGATTGCATACAACGGCAGATTAACAAGCCATTCTTCTTTTTTGTAGTCCGACATGGATGTACGGATAGAAATAGCCGGTGAGAATTTTTCCTGATAGGTTTTCAGGCTCTTTGCCCGAAGATTTACCTCTGCCTTTACTTCAACGGGAACGATCTGCTCACCTGTGTCAACAACAAAGTCAACTTCGCAGGAACCTCTGTCATTGGTGTAATAGTAAACATCCAGGTCTTCGATGGTTTTTAGCTGCTGGCAAACATATTGTTCTGTAAGAGCACCCTTGAACTCAACAAAAAGGTCATTACCATCAAGCAAAGTGCGTTGACGGAGTCCAACCATACACCCCAGTAGTCCGACATCTACTACAAACAGCTTAAATGCTTTCAAATCTTCATACGCCCTCAACGGAATACCTGCTGCATTTATACGACTGACCTTATGAACAAGCCCACAATCGCTGAGCCACATAATTGCGGTTTCATAGTCTTTCGCACGAGCACCTTCACGAACAAAACCGTAGATGAACTTTTTATTCTCCTTCGCCAACTGAGAAGGTATGCTGTTCCAAAGCATACGAAGTCTTGGAACAATTTCATTTGGAGCATGCTTGGAAAAATCTTGTTCGTAGGCCGCAAGGATTCGCTTTTGAATTTCACGAACCTCGTTAAAGTTTTTATTCTCTGCGAAGCTTTGCACAGCTTCAGGCATACCGCCAATAAAGTAATAGTGCTTCAAAGCATCAATATACGTTTGCTTAAAGCTCATAATCATTTGGAAGTCTTGCTTATCAAGCAGCTCGGCAAAGCGTTCCCTGTCGGTTGCCATCAAAAACTCTTTGAAAGAAAGGGGATAAAGCTTTAAGAAATCCACCTTGCCCACTGGGAAAGACGTGCCTTGATGCAAGGCGATACCAAGCAAAGAACCTGCACATACAATGTGGTACTGCGGCGCATTCTCATAGAAATATTTAAGAGATGTCAGTGCTCTCGGAACCTCCTGCACTTCGTCAAAAATCAACAAAGAATTGTCAGGATCAATTTTGCGACCTGCGTACAACTCCAATCCCATAATTAAGCGATCAGTATCCAGGTCGGAAGCAAATAACTCTGCCATTCTGGAATTGGAATCAAAATTGATATATACGGTATCCGCATACGCCTGTCTGCCAAATTCTTTCATCAGCCAGGTCTTACCGACCTGACGTGCACCTCCGTCATTATAATGCAAGTATAGTATGACACATAATCACAGAAAATGCAACGAGTTTTGATGATTTAATCACATTTTTTACGGCGAATAATGATTTGCACTTTCCTTATAACACCATAAATAATGTTCCTGCACCGATTAAGATGCACCCAATCAGTGATTTTATCGTAAGTTCTTCATGCAGGAAAATAAACGCCATAATGAGTGTAAACACAACGCTTAATTTATCAATCGGAACTACCTTGGAAGCTTTCCCTATTTGCAGTGCCTTGTAGTAACATAGCCAGGATGCTCCGGTTGCCAGTCCGGACAGGATTAGAAAAATCCAGCTCTTTTTGCTGATTTGGAAGATACCCTTCTCGGCATGGGTTAAGAATACCATGCCCCACGCCATCACGACGACCACCATAGTACGGATTGCAGTAGCAAGGTTTGAATTTACTTTTTCGATTCCGATTTTTGCAAGAATCGAAGTCAGTGCCGCAAAGATTGCAGATAAAAGTGCAAATATAAACCACATAGTTTTATCCTCCTTTGTACTATCGATTGGCGCACGCAATTACATCACCCTGATGTACGGTAGCTTCTCCCTCTTTATTCCAGTGTAAAAACACTTCCGTGTTTAGTGTAATACTATCCTTTTGAACAAGCAGTATTATCGTCGACCCGCCGAATTCAAAATAACCTTTTTCCTTTCCTGCCTGCACATAAGAACCCACCGATGATTTGTGATTCGATATTTTTCCGACCAGAAGTGCTCCCACCTCCATCTGAACCATCATTCCGAACTGCTTTGTTTTTACCGCCTGATATTCCCGGCTGTTTTGAACAAACACAGGGATTGTCCTTAATGCAATCGGACGCACACAGTGAAGCTTGCCATTGATTCTTTTTGAACTTAGAACCGTACCGTCGGCAGGATAACAGTATCTATGGTAATTTGCCGGTGTCAGCCGGAAAATCAATGCAATTCCGTTCTCAAACTCCTTCGCGAGCCCGGCATCGGCTAATAAATCCACCAGAGAGTACCGGGAATGCTTCACTTCAAGCACGATATCCTTTTTTATTTCCACTGCGCGCAAATATCCGTCACATGGGCTAATCAGCTGCTCCGTCGGAAACGTCCCGTGCTCGGATATACGCTTTCTGGTAAAGAAAGAATTAAAGGAAGGAAATCCTCCCGGCGGTATCTGGATTCCATTCATATCAATGTGATTCTTACGGATAAAATACGGAATCGCACCTTTCGAAAGTCCGGAAGACAAAAAAGCCCCCGCCACCTTCGACACCCCTGGCTGTACCAGCAGCCGAAGCAACAGCCGCCCCGGTACTGTCCGATACAAAAAGCGCAACGTAAGCGTATCCTTCATCCTATATCACATCCCATCCCATAAACAGAAACATTCCTACGGCCTCAAACAGTCCGATTAACAAAAGGCAAAGCTTCCCCACCATTCCGGGCTTCTTAATCTCTACAGGCGACAGAAAGCCTATGCCAAGCACAAGGAGAAGTATTGTAAAACAGCGTGCATTTTGGCATACTCTGTAATCATACACCATATAAACAATCGGGAGCAAAATGGCAATTGTGGTAACCGGAACTCCCAGAAAAGTCTTACGCCGTTCTGTTGTTTCGTTTTGCCGCTCTTCCTCAAGGACATTAAAATAAGCCAGCCGAATCAGAGCACATAACGCAAACAATGCCGCAATCCCCCCTGCAATTGCATTACGCTCGGAAATCATATAAACAAATATAGCCGGTAAAATACCAAAACTGATTAAATCACTTAAAGAATCAATCTGAATCCCGAATCTCTTCTCACTTTTGGTCCGGTCCTTTGTCGATGCCACCGCCCCATCGAACATGTCGCATCCGCCGGCAATCATCAGACACACTACCGACATCCCGAAATTCTGCCCTATCGCACACAAGATACCGTAAAATGCGGATAACATCCCGCAATAGGTAAGTACCACCGTATAATCGTAATATCCTAGTACCCTTCTCTTCATTTTATCTCTCCTCATCAGCGTATCATTCCAAACAAAATGCTATAAGCCAAAATACACCACGGCTTCCCCAAAATAATAATCCATATAAATCTTTTTCTATCCATTCTCATTAATCCCGAGAAGTAACACAAAAAATCATCCGGGAACAATGGCAACAGTGTAGCAACAAACAAAAACCCACTATAGGATTTACTCTTTTCCAGCCGTTTGCTCCATTTCTCATACATCTTCTCGGGAAACATAGTCAGTATAATATCAAGTCCAAACCTTTCTGCCAGAAAAAAAGCGATAATGGAGCCAATACTGATTCCGATATAATTGCACAAAAACCCGACTGTACTTCCAAACGCCATCGCACCTGCGGCACAGCCCAAATAGCCCGGCACAACCGGTACAACAACCTGAAATGCCTGAAATAAGGTAAGTGCAAGCGGCGCGGCTACTCCAAAGCCTTTTATGTAGTCCTGCATATCCTCTACCGATGTAAACTTCTGCGCCAAAAGCTGTTTCGTCAGCAAAAGCAACAAAATTATGACCCCTATTACAAGCAAAATATGTACTTTTTTATTCTTCACCTCTTTTTCCTCTCCCCTATTTTCTCACAGATTCGTGTCATTTTCTTTCCATACCATTTTGCAAATCCGCTCTTCTTTACAAACAGGTAGCTTCCTTCCGCAAGACCGACTCCTGCAAATACGTCAATCAGCACATGCTGCTTTGTTGTAAGCGTAGAAATGCAGACCGCTGCTGCAAGGAAAACAGATACAGCCTTGTACCATTTCGGAATCCGTTCATTTTCCCGTACCGCAATAAAGCAGAACCAGCTGGTCAGGCAATGTATGGACGGAAACAGATTATCTGCGGCATCCGCGCGGTACAGCCATAACAGCAGGCTATCCCATACTGTCTTTTCCTCAATTACCGGTCTGACATTGGTCGTCGGAAATACCAGAAAACACAGCATGCATACAAGCTTCGCAATAATATCTGCCCCTAAAAAGCGAAATGCTGTTTCCTGTGTTTGTCTGCTCCCCAGAATATAATTCACGACCCAGAATATGTAGCATCCCAGATAAATCGTAACCATCCACGGAATAAGCGGTATCCGGTCATCAACCGCGTTCGACAAATCATAATGCTGACTCCCATTCATCACTATTCTGGTTCCGTAATAGGCAATCGTATTACAGGCAAGTGTTAAAAATAATGCCGGCCACGTCACCCTCGGTACCAGCCTCCCAATCTTTTGCATCTCTTTCTCCTATTATCCGTTTTTAGGGAAACGTTGATAAAAGCATTCCCTATTGATACATTTTATCCTTTAGTTCTTAATACCGATGTGATGCTTTTCTTAATTTTTGATTAAGCTTTTACGCACATCCTTCGAAGCAGTTTTCTTTGCTATATTTTGGAAAGCGTCACTATAATCGGCCTTCCTCAAATAGGTCGAACAGGCTGTCGCACCCGTAGGTACGGCAGCCCGCCAAACTCTACAAATCGTTCTTATTCCTCTCCGTTTCTTACGGCTGCTTCCATTTCCTTCTGAACCGTTTCGTCATAGGAAAGCACCGGAGCGATATCCTTTCCCTTAATCTTACGGTCAACATAGTTGCGCACAATCTTTACAACTACCGGAGACAATACAACCACACCGATTAAGTTCGGAATCATCATCATACCGTTAAAGGTATCGGAAATATCCCAGGCAATCGAAGATGTCATCAATGCACCGCTGACAATCAGCAGTACAAAGAATACCTTATAACCCTTAACCGCCTTGATACCGAATAAGTACTCCACCGCCTTACTGCCGTAATGGGACCAGCCGAGCACTGTTGTAAATGCAAATAACAGCATTGCCACAGCAATAAACCATTCACCCGGCTGTCCGAAAACATTACCGAATGCCTGTGCAACCAGTGTTGCATCCTTTGTTCCTTCTGCCGCAAGACCGGTTTCCAAATCAATGGCACCGGAGGAGAGCACTACAATTGCCGTCATCGTACATACAATCATGGTATCTGCGAATACCTCGAAGATACCCCACATACCCTGCTTTACCGGCTCCTTTACGTTAGAATTGGAGTGAACCATTACAGAGGAGCCAAGACCTGCCTCATTTGAGAACGCGCCGCGCTTGCAGCCCTGCGTAATTACCATCTTAATTGTAATACCGACTGCCGCACCGCCGACTGCCTTCACGCCGAATGCAAACTTAAAGATGGAAGCAAAAATCGCACCCACACTACCGATATGTACAAAGAAAATAACAAGACATCCGACTACATAAGCGATTGCCATAAACGGAACCACGCGCTCCGCTACTGCTGCAATACGCTGTAATCCGCCGATGATAATCAGTGCTGCGATTACCATCAGTACCAGACCGATAATCAGAGCGACCAGAGAGGCATCTCCTACAACAGTCGGAGCATTTACATTCTTAAAGAAAGCGGATTCCACATTAATAACAATTTTATTAATCTGTCCGAGATTACCGATACCGAAGGATGCCAGAATCGCACAAATGGAAAATACCACAGCCAACACCTTTCCGATTGTCTTACAGCCCTTCTTCTTTCCGAGACCGTCCTGTAAATAGTACATCGGCCCTCCGGACCACTCACCCTGCTTATTTCTGCGGCGGTAGTAAATACCGAGTACATTTTCGGAAAAGTTCGTCATCATTCCGAGAAATGCCATCACCCACATCCAGAACACAGCCCCCGGGCCACCGATTACAATCGCCGCTGCCACACCCGCAATATTACCTGTACCGATGGTTGCAGCCAGTGCCGTACAAAGTGCCTGGAACTGGGAAACCGAACCTCTGTCCTTCTTATTATGTGTATCCTTCTTAAATACACTGGCAATCGTCTTCGTCCACCAGTGTTTTAAATGACTGATCTGGAAAACCTTCGTTACAATTGTCATGAGGAGGCCGGTACCGAATAACAAAATCAGACCTACCTGTACCCATACAAAATTATTTACCTTGTCGTTAATACCGGCAAGAAGCTCCAAAAAACCTTTCATAAAATATCCTCCTGTCCTTTTGCCTGAGAGATCGGCGGCTCTGCCGCCTTACACCTTCGGCGTTCATTTTTCATGAATCTCTCCAAGATTCTAAAAACTCATATAAAAATAATATAGGACATGCGTTATTTTGTCAAGATTTCTTAACACTTTTCTTACAGAATAAGGGAACACCGTACCTGTAATCTCATCACAAATATTCCTTAAGATCACGCATAAACTGCTCTTCCTCTTTGACAAGTCGTTCTGCCAGCTTCTTACTTTCCTCTGAGGCGTTTGCATATTCGTGTGATTTTTCCACAATAGACTGAATCCCCATGTTACAGCCATCCATCATGATTTTTGCAACTTCCGTATCACTTCGCTTTACCAGCATTTTCATCTCGGTAGAGAGCCAGGACATGGCAGATGCCATTACGCCCGGTTCTTTTTCGTATTCCCCGTTTTCTTCTAACAGCTTTGTACTCTCCGCTTCAAGCTTTTCATGCCGTTCTGTACTCTCGCGAATCAACGTCGCAAGTCCTTCATCAGTCACATAATCCTGTATCTGTTGCATACTGTTAATTGCCATTTTGCAGCCCGAATTGCATTCCTGCAACAATCTTCTGGTATCCTCCTGCATAAACAAAGTACCTTCTTTCCTTTTCTTTTTACTGATATTATTCGGAAAGAAGGTATTTTCTATTCATACTTATTGTAATTCCTTTTTCAGGTCAGAAACATATGCCGGTGATATCATCCGTGACTGCTTACTTCATTGCCACGGAAAGTACAATTCCCGTAATAATCACGCAAGCGCAGAATAGTTTATAGCCGATATTCTTTTCTTTAAAGAGGAACTTACCTGCCAGAATCGTTACAATACAGCATGCCTGCTTTAATAATGTCATTATCGTCACCTTACTGTCCGGAGACTGATTCGCGATAAACAGCGCCTTATCCCCGATAACAAACAGGATACTAAGCAGCCATATCCAGTAATTTTTTAATGCACTGACCAGCCTGATTTTAGTTTTTGTAAAAATAATGTAGAGCAGATAGTACAGAACAAGAAACAGCATATACCAAAACTGCAGCTGGGTGCTGTTAATCGTCCGCATCAGCACCTTATCCATTGTTCCCGATACGCCGTTTAACAGACAGGACAATAAGGCAAAGCAGACGATTCTCCATTCTGTCTTTTCTGCCGGTTCTTCTGTCTGTACGGAGCCGTCCGTTCTGCGTCTCGACCTTGTTCCGGTCTGATAGCGGTATAATAAAAGTCCCGCACATACAAGTGTCAGCCCGACCACCTGCCAGAACGACATCAGTTCTCCGAGAAAAATCACCCCCATCAGCGTGGAAAAGATTACACGTGACAAATCGAGCAGACCGTAAAGACTAATCGGCATTTTCTTGATTGCCTTGAAGCTGAATATCCACGCCACGAAGATAACAAACGACTTTAATGCAATAAGAAACATTGTATGCCACGCTACACCGCCTGCCTTCGGTGCTCCCGGAACAACCATCAGAAAAGAAAGGAGGGTGTAGACAAACAGTACCTCCAGAATTGTGTTCTTTTCCATAGATTTTTTCTTTACAATCTCCCGTACCCCTTTGATTACTCCGTATAAGAGTACCAGCCATATCCAAAGCATTTTAATCCCCGCATTTCGCAATCTGTTTGGATTTAGCATTTTATCCTCAAGCGAAATGCTACAGATTGCGACACAAAGTGTCGCGTGAAAAATTTTTCATACGTCCCTTATATCCGCGGATATTATGGCATAACACTTGTAAAATGTCAAGAAAAAGGAGACGAAGAAAGGAATGCGCCATGCTTCGGGTACTTTGATATGGCGCACTCCTTATTTAAGCCGCTAAATCTCTTCTGCTGTAAACGAATCCTGCCACTCCCAGCCCAAGCACAAGAACAACTGCTCCGAATACCGCTGCTCCGGTCTGTGTCTCTCCCGTACTTAAAATATCGGCAGCATTTGCATAGGCAAACGGACTTACCGGTTTATATTTTTCCAAATCCGGCACGACTCTTGCAATCAGGTCATAAGCATAAAATAACAGCACGATTCCGAGCCCGACTCCAAGCTTGTTTTTCTTAAACACAGCGGACAAGGCATAGCACACTGCAGCAAGCTCAAGCTGCATCAGAACCTGCATCAGCATATACAAAAGGAACTCCCGCATCGGCATTTCCTCGCCCAGTATTGCAAACCCGATAAGATACAGACAGGTACAGCCAAGATTAAATGCCAAAACCTCCGTTCCGATTGCAGCCCATTTTGCAGTCAGGGCCTTCCTCCTTGTAACCGGCAGCGTATACAAAAACTCACTCGTATGTCCGTCCTCTTCCTTTGAGAGCATCACGGTACTGATAACAGCCGCAAACATCGCACCGCCAAGAGTATGAATTGTACCGACCTCTGTCGCAAAGAAACCGGCTAATGTTGCAATGCTTAGCTCTGTCATCCCGAACGCCTCCGAAAAGGCTCCCATGGAAGCAAAGCTTTCTGCCATATCCTTCATACTCTCCTCCATGCTTGAAAACAGCAGGATGCAGGCAAAGCCCATTCCTCCCACACAAATTCCCCAGATAATCAGATTCTTCCAGCCCTGCTTCATTTCGTGCTTATAAACTGTTCCCATCGGAATTCCTCCTCTCTTCCTTATAAAACCGCATGAAAATTTCATCTAAGGATGGCTCCTCAATCAAAATATCTGTAATATCATGTCCCGCAAGCTCTTTATACAACTCGTTTAAATTGCCCTCGAAAATGAAATCCTCTGCCTTTCCATCCCGTACCATACGAATACGCTTTGCGTTTGTTTTTGTAATATGCGCAACCTCATCCACACATTGCAGCCTTCCCTCCTTCATGATTGCCACACGGTTACAGTACCGTTTTACTTCCGAAAGTACATGGGTAGACAGCATACAGGTGGCCCCTGCCTTTACATACTCCCCGATTAATTCAAAAAATTCGGTTTGCATCAAAGGGTCCAGCCCACTGGTAGGCTCATCAAAAATAAACAGCTTCGGTTTGTGCTGCATGGCACATACAATACTGACCTTTTTACGATTTCCCAAAGACAGCTCATTAATTCTCTTGTTTTCGTCCACCTT
>JAQXOR010000037.1 GCA_029099805.1 Lachnospiraceae bacterium | reverse complement strand
TCTCGCTCATGCGGCAACGTAGCAGTACTAAGCTCGAAACCACCTCGCTAAGTACTGACGTTGCCTTATGGTTCTCTTTGGAATACTCCGTCTCCACAACTTATCCCGCATAAGGAAGGCTGAACTGTTACCCTTTCTGCTATTTTTCAAGTACATCGTGTGCTTCCTTTGTCACACGGTCAGCCAGAGTAAGCATATCCTCTGCTTCCGCTGACAACGGAAGTTCCGAGCCTTCTTCGTTATCCTCTCGTGATCCGGACTCCTCTGCGCATCCCTCTGTTGTCCCCGCAACACCGTTCTGTACTTCAGGCTCTCTCTTTTCCATATACAATAAATATTCTATATTTCCTTCCGGTCCGCGGATGGGAGAAAATGAAAGTCCAAGCATAGAAAAGCCTAAGGCATCCGCATAGCGAATCACCTGCTCAATTACCTCCATATGAGTTTCCCGCTCACGGACAACGCCCTTTTTACCGACCTTTTCTCTCCCGGCCTCAAACTGCGGCTTAATCAGACATACGATACGCGCACCGGTTTTCATAAGCTGATACACCGGAGCCAGCACCTTGGTTAAAGAAATAAAAGCCACATCAATCGATACAAAATCTACCGGTTCCCCGATATCTGCCGGAGTTACATAACGAATATTGGTCTGTTCCATAGATACAACACGTTCATCGGTACGAAGCTTCCATGCAAGCTGATTGGTCCCGACATCCACCGCAAAAACTTTTTTTGCACCGTTTTGCAGCATACAGTCCGTAAAGCCTCCGGTAGAAGAACCAACATCCATACACACAGCATCTTCAAGTGTCACACCAAACTCTGCAACCGCCTTTTCCAGTTTAAATCCTCCGCGGCTTACGTACTTCATTGCCATTCCTCTAAGCTCGATTTCGGCATTTTCCGCAACATTGGTTCCTGCCTTATCCTCTCTGACACCGTCTACAAATACATTGCCTGCCATGATATAAGCCTTTGCCTTTTCTCTGGACTCTGCCAGATTCCGCTTCACAAGCAGGACATCCAATCGTTCCTTTTTCTTCTCTGCCATCTTCTATCCTCCGTCAGTTTCCCTGATAAAAGGCTCTGACCCGTATTGCAATTTTCTCTGCCGATAATCCGTACTTTTCCCGTAATACTTCCGCATTACCGTGTTCGATATACCGATCCGGAAGGGCAATGCAGTTTATCCTAACTTTCTTACCGTGCTCCGCGTAATAAGCTGCCACCTTTTCTCCGAGCCCGCCTGCTGCAATATTCTCCTCAAGCGTCACAATCACTCTGTGATTTTCAGCAACCTCATCCAGCAAATCCGTATCTATCGGAGCTACAAACCGCATGTTAACCACCGTCACCCGGTATGCTTCCTTCTGCAACAGCTCTTTTACCTTGAGAGCTGTTTCTACCATACTTCCGATTGCCAATAGCGCAATCTCATTTTCCTTGTATAAAACTTCTGCCTTGCCGTACATAAGGGGCGCACGATTCTCTTTCAGATCACATGCGGTTCCCCGTGGATACCGGAGTGCTACCGGTTTCTTTAACTTCAGTGCAAACGCGAGCATTTTCTTTAACTCCGTCGCATCCCGCGGTGCCATCACCGTCATTCCCGGGATGTGGGACAGATAAGATAAATCCAGAATGCCCTGATGGGTCTCTCCGTCATTTCCGACAATACCGGCACGGTCAACGGCAAATACTACCGGCAGCTCTCCCACACATACATCATGAACAATCTGATCATATGCGCGCTGTAAAAATGTAGAATACACCGCCACTATCGGCTGATATCCGCCGACGGCAAGCCCAGCCGCAAAGGTTACGGCATGCTCCTCTGCAATTCCCACGTCAAAAAAGCGTTCCGGGTACCTCTTTGCGAATTCATCCAGCCCGGTTCCCTGAGGCATTGCTGCCGTAATCGCAGCAAGCTTTTTATTCTCCTTCGCAAGTGTACAGACAGCCTCCGAGAAGACTCTGGTATAGCTTTTTCCGGATACCGGTTGGATGCCTTTCCCGGTTTTAATATCAAACGGCTCCACTCCATGAAAGGCAGCAGGATTTTCCTTTGCAAAATCATACCCTCTTCCTTTTTCTGTCACAACATGTACAAGTACCGGCTTATTTGCCGCGAGCGCGGTTTTGAAGGCGCGCACCATCAGCTCGATATTGTGACCGTCAATCGGACCCATGTAAGTAATTCCCATATCTTCAAAAATCATTCCGGGTACAATAAAATGCTTAAGAGAATCCTTGGAGCGCTTTAACCCATGTGCCAGCTTCGTACCAAGCTTTGTCTTGCTAAGCGTCTGCTCCAAATCCCCCTTAAACTCCATATATTTTGAATTTGTCCGTACCTTGCCGAGGTACGCTGCCATCCCGCCGATATTTTCAGATATTGACATATTGTTATCATTTAATACAATCATCATTCTGGAACGACTGCCACCGATATGGTTTAATGCTTCATATGCCATCCCGCCGGACAATGCCCCGTCTCCAATAACTGCCGCCACACGATACTGCTTTCCCGCCAAATCCCTTGCTGTTGCAAGCCCTGCCGCAGCAGAAAGAGAGGTAGAACTGTGACCGGTATCAAACGCATCGCAATCACTTTCCTTACGCTTCGGGAACCCACTTAACCCTTCGTAAGCGCGAAGGGTGTCAAACTCTTTTCTCCGTCCGGTCAGGATTTTATGAGTGTATGCCTGATGTCCCACATCGAAAATCAGCTTGTCCTCCGGAAAATTCAGTGCCAGATGTAATGCCATCGTAAGCTCTACCACACCGAGATTCGATGCCAGATGACCTCCGGTCTTACTGATACTGCGGATTAGAAAGCTTCGAATCTCCTTCGCCAGCTGTACATAGTCCTTTTTGTTCACTTTTTTTATGTCATTCGGCTGATTTATCCGCTCGAGTATTTCTTTCATTAAGACATCCTCCGATGTTGTTCAATCTAAATGTACTCCCTTTTAGTATTCCCTCGTAACCAGTGATAATAAGAGCTCGTTTAAAAAAGAATTATGACACGGTAATGTAGCTAACAGCTCGACCGCACGCTGCGAATACTCCCGTACGGTTTCCTCCGCCTTTTCTATCCCAATCAAAGTAACATAGGTCTTTTTCTCATTTTTTTCATCACTGTGAAGCGGCTTTCCAAGCTTTGTCTCATCCCCGATAACATCCAGAATGTCATCTTTAATCTGAAAGGCAAGTCCCACATAATTACCAACCTGCTCCAACACGGAAAGCTCCGATTCTCCTGCTCCGGCAAGAGCGGCTCCGGCCATCAATGCTCCGCTTAAAAGCGCAGAGGTCTTCCGCTCATTAATGTAGTCTAACAGCTCCTTTGTAAGAAGCTTCCCCGTCCACTCCAAATCAACGGTCTGCCCGGCAATCATTCCGCGTACACCTGCTTTTTCTGCCAGAATACGCATTGCTCTTGCCGCATTTTTCCCCTGCGCGCAAACCGCATCACTCATAAGTTCAAACGCATAGTTTAACAATCCGTCACCGGCAAGGATTCCGACCGCCTCTCCGTATTTGGCATGGGTCGTCAGCTTTCCCCTGCGATACCTATCGTTATCCATCGCAGGCAAATCATCATGCACCAGAGAATACGTATGAATCATTTCCAGGGCTGCAGCAAACGGACGAGCTGCCTCACCCTGTCCGCCGAACATCGTATAGGTTTCTAACAAAAGCATCGGGCGAATCCGTTTTCCGCCTACTGCGACACTATAATTCATTGCTTCGCAAAGAATATGCTCCTCTCCGGACTCTTCCGGCAGATATTTCATTAAAAACGCATTAATCTCTTCGGTCTTTTGTCTTTTTTGCTGTTCAAAGTCCATCAGGCTTCCTCCAAAATCTGCAATTCTTTCTCTACGGTATCTACAGCCGCATTGCACTCCTTTAAAAGCTCCATTCCGATACGGTATTTTGCAAATGCTTCTTCCAGCGGAAGCTCCTGTGCTTCCAGCTCTGTCGTAATCCCCTCCAGCTCCGTAAACAGTTCCTCCAGGGTACGCTTTTTTCCTGCCTTCTTTGCCGTAGTCTTTCTTTCTGTATTGTCTGTTCCTTCCGATTTTGCCATTTTGCTTCCCCTCTCTATTCTTTCATCTGCTCAACCCTTGCGGAAAATGTTCCATCGGCCAGAGCGATATGCACCGTATCCTTTGGCTTTACCTGTGTTACCGAAGTAAGCGGACGCTGGTCCTTTGTCGTTACAAATGCATAGCCGCCGGATAAACGTGCTGCCGGGGATACCGCATGAAGTCTGCCGGCAAGCAATTCCAGCGAATGCTTTTTTTGCAATAGATGTCGATGCATCGCCTGCTCCATTCTCTCACCCGTATAGATTAGCTGCAGTTGTTTGGCTTTCAGATTGCCTGCCGGTCCAACCCGCAATATCTTTTCATGCAGGGACTCAATTCGGGTGCGGAGCAAGTCGATTTTTCTGCACATGGCATAGGTAAGGTCCGTATGAAATTCTGCAAGCTTTTCCGCCAGAACGCGATATTCGAATACTGCCAGCTCCGCAGCTGCACTCGGTGTCGGTGCGCGCAAATCCGCCGCAAAATCCGTCAACGATACATCCGTTTCATGTCCGACTGCGCTGATGACAGGGGTTTCACATTCCGCCACGGCACGCACCACCATCTCTGTATTAAATGCCATCAAATCTTCTGCACTTCCTCCGCCCCTGCCGATAATAATGACATCCGGATGAAGTGCATCCAGCTTTCGAAGTGCATGTACAAGACTCTCCGGCGCAGCCTCGCCCTGTACCAATGCAGGCTGCAGAATAAGCTGCACATAGGGGTTTCTGCGTTTTGAAATCTGTACAATATCCCGGATAGCAGCGCCGGTCTGTGCGGTTACAATGCCTACCCGCCATGCAAAGGCAGGCAGCTGCTTCTTTCTTGCAGAATCAAATAGTCCTTCCTCTTCCAAACGGTGCTTTAGCTCCTCAATCTGTTCAAACATCTGTCCGATGCCGTCTTTTTCAATGGACTCTGCATACAGCTGGTATTTACCGTCCCTTTCATACACCTGCATACTGCCGTAAACTACGACACTCTGCCCTTCCTGCAGCCGAAAGGTCAGGCTCTTACAAAAGCTCGCAAACATCACACAGGAGAGCTGCCCCATTTTATCCTTAATCGTAAAATACAGATGTCCCGAAGAATGATATTTACAGTTGGATACCTCCCCCTTTACAGCGAGAAACCGTAACCTGTCATCCCTCAAAAACATCTGTCTGATATACGCATTCACCTGACTAACCGAAAAAACCGGCTGGTTCATTCCTGCCACCTCATCCTCTTATGCTTCCACTAACTTTGCCAGAACACCGTTAATGAAACCGGCCGAAGCATCAGCCCCATACTTCTTTGCAAGCTCTACCGCTTCATTAATTGCCACCTTTTCCGGTGTTTCGTCATCATAACGCATCTCATACAATGCCAGACGCAGAAGCGTCAGCTCTACCTTTCCGATACGTCCCAGCTTCCATCCGCTTGCTGCCTCGGAAAGAATTGCATCGATTTCCTCACGATGACTGCAAATATCATAAAAACGCTTTTTTACCAGCTCCGCATCGGTTTCTTCCGGTAAAGTTAAAAAACGATAACGTGTCGGTTCCTCCTGTTCTTCATCCGGTAATTCGATGCCGTCAAAATAAAGTGAAAGCTGTTCTTCCATTTCCTCCGCATCATGAAAATCCTTGCGGAACAACAGTAAAAAAGTATGTTCTCTTAACTCACGCCTTGTCATAAAACACTCCCTTATCTTGTGGTATTGGTATCGACACCTACGATATGAATATTAATCTCCTCCACCGGGAGACCTACCATATTCTCAATGGCACTCTTTACGCGCTCCTGAATAGTCTTACAGGTCTTTGGAATACTGTAACCATAGCGCATCAGAACCGAAAGCTCCGCCGTTACACCATTATCGGTCATCTTAATCCGAATCCCCTTTGTAAGATTTTTCATACCGAGCTTTCCGACCAGCTCATTGGTAATATTTCCCTGCATTGCAGAAACACCTTCCACTTCAGTTGCGGCTAACCCTGCAATCGTTGCAATCACATCATCCGCTATCATCACTTCCCCGATAGAAGAAATCTCTTTTGAAGACCAGCTTACATTTTTCCCATCATTTTCCTTTGCCATAACACTGCCTCCGTTCCTTGCATACCTTACTCCGGAATCACTCCCGCGGCACTGCAATTTATCTCATTGTCTATAGTATACCATTTATTTTATAAATTGAAAAGTCTTTTCTTAGGATTTCCGAAACTAATCCTCCTGCACCGCCGCCGTAATTACAATATTTTTCGCCTCTGCACCGGTTTTTCGCATCACAATATCTTCGATCTGGGCAATCTGGCGGTCGGTCACACTGGTTGCATTAATCACGACATCAACCTCTTCTCCGACAATATTTACTACAGAATCCGCAAATCCCTTTGCCTCCAGCAATAGCTCTGCTGCCTGTTCCTTCTCGGAAATCTCCGTCATCTTTAGCAATACATCAATCGTCTCCTGCTTCTGCTCTTCCGAAAGGCTCTGGTCACCCAGCATATCCATTAATATTTCCTTATTTTTTGCCCTGGTCTGTTCCCTGTGCAGCTTTGCGTTTACCGCATAATCCCCACGGATCGTAGTGCTGACCAGTACAGCTTCTCCCGGATCATCCGTCGTATCTGCAATATCCGTTCCTTCCGTACCCTCTGCGGATACATTCTGTGCGACCCGGTTTTCTCCCGCAACCAGTGACTGCCCGTTCATATCTTCGTCCGAAATATCTGTAGAATACTCCGCAAAATCTCCTGCCTTAATTTCATAATAATTCCCGACAGTGCTGTTTGTCTGTGCCACATCCTCTGTCCCCGGCTGCTTTTTTATCTTATCTCCCGACATCTGGAGATACCCTGCCACTGCTAACATCAGTGCCAACGATGTGATAATCACCTGATTTTTCTTAAAGATTCCTTTCATATCTACCTCCGACTTAATTGTTGATTACTTTTACCTTATGTGCCGGAACATCAAATAATGCCTGTACTGCTTCTGTTATTGCAAGTACGGATGAGCTTTCGGCCCCGGATATTACTGCAACCACACCTTCCACCTCGGGTGTCAGCTCTTTTGTCAGGTACGGCTGCTCTCCCGCCAGCACTGTTTTCTTTTCCTCGGTGTTTTTTTGCGAATTGCGCAAACCGCCTCCCCCGTCCTTCTCCTCCAGACATTCGGCATCTGTCGTTGTATCCTGCAGTACCACCTTCTCCATAGTTGACTTAACGGTTATAATCACCTCTGCGCTTGTTACACCGTCTATCTTCATCAGCATCTCTTCCAGCTTCCGTTCCATACGTTCTGCATACTCTTCTGTCTGCTTTTCACTTTGCTGTACAACCGCTCCGGTATCTATCGTTTTTTCCTTCTCCTTATGAAACAAGTCCGGCACGGATAGAAGTAAGAGTAAGGCTCCCGCCGCAAGAATAATGGTCCATTCCTTGATACCGGGTTCTTTTTTTCCCTTCTTATCCATCCTCTTCCTCCCTGATACTAACATATATATTACCCTCATCAACATTATAGAAGTCTGCCAGTTTGTCCTTTATCCGAATTTCTTCCGCACTTACCGTTCCTTGCTTTTTTTCGTTACCAAACGAAATCGGTACAATCTCTATTTTATTTTTTTCATTCTCTTTTTTCTTTTCCGCCACAAGATTCAATCCACGTATTCTGCCAAACTCCTTTTCCTCCGCAGAAATAGAAAAATCAGCTGAAATAATCGTCAGTTCCTCCTTCTCCAACAGTTCGGAAAGCTGTACTTTCAGGTCACTCTCATACGCTTCAAGAATAGCAAACTGATACCCCGCCTCGTCGGATGTTAATAGCTCCTCCTCGTTCCTTGCAAAGAAAAGAGAAAGCTTCTGCTCCGCAGCATATAATACCTCTTCTCCTCCGTCTCCAAAGATTCCAAATATCGGCTGTAGCAGCAATATCACAAGAATCATCCCGCAGATTGGAGAAATAAACCGTTCATAGGAGCTGCCCTTAATTAACTGCATCAGCAGATTAACAAACAGTAAAAAAAATAAGACCGTCTTCGCATATGAAATAATAGCCTCCATTTATCCCGCACTCCTTCCGCCCCCGGTCAGCATAAGGATTACTGTAATCGTAAGAAGAAACAGCAGCATTGTATACAGAAGCAGCTTCATCAACAGCCTGTGTGCCTTCGCCGCATATCCGAGACAATCCGTAATCCTCTTGTCCGATACAGGCTGCAGTACTGCTGCTCCGAAACGCAGGGCAAAGCTTGCAATTCCTACCCTCATAAGCGGAACAAGACAAATTAAAATGATGATAACTGCACCCGCTGCACCAATCGTATTTTTTAACAACACTCCTGCCGCCAGAACCGTTTGGGACGCTCCGTCCAGTAAATCCCCGACTACCGGCAGGGCACCGGCTGTTTTAATCAAAGCGGAACGTTTCACCGTATCTGCCGCCGGTGCTATCATTCCCTGAATAGTTCCGATTCCAAGCACCGCCGCCACCGACACCTTCATAAGTCCGTCCGCCGCAGAATACAAAAGTCCGGCAAGCTTGGACAAAAAATCCTCCTCCAAAATCCTGTTTAATACAGACAGCATAAAATACAGACCGATTACCGGTAAAACTACTTTATACAGCACGATTCCGACAACAGAAATCCCAAGCATGGCAACCATAGAAAATGCCGAAGCACTGAGACTCCCGGATGCAATTGAAATTCCCGCACAATATGCCGGAAGAAGCACCTTCATAAAATCAAGAAGAGCATTTAGCGCTTCTTTCGCAACTCCTCTTGATGTATCAAATATCCGGAAGGCTCCCGCAACAATTAAGAGATATGCAACAAAGAAACCGGTTTGTGCAGCCTGTCCGAATTTTACTGTCTTAGACAAGATATAAAAAATCGCTGCCGAAATCGCAATAATAATAAGTTCCTTCACACCCGCAATTCCATAAAACAGTCCTTGCTCTCCCGACTTTTTTATAAGCGAAAACAACTCTCGAACCGGTACTTCTCCATCCATCAGTCCACAGATAATATCCGAAAACCGGAGCATTTCTCCGTCGGGAAATAGCGATTCTACCGTCTTGTCCAATTCCGTATAATCCAAAGAAAAAATATCTCCGCTCATGTTCTCCCCTTTTCCTACCAAGTCATTCCGCTGATTGTTTCAAACAGGGAAGTCACCACCGGCATACTGATTGCCAGTATCACCAGCTTTCCTGCCAGCTCTATCTGACCGCTGATTGCGCTTTGTCCGGCATCCTTGCAAAGAGCAGATCCAAACTCTGCAAGATACGATACGCCGAGTATTTTAAACAAAATTTTCAAATACCCCTCCGGCAATGCAACATACTGAAACAGATGCTTCAAATCTGCAATTACTTTAGCCAGAGTCCCCCCCGCAAACAGTAAAATCAAAACACAGGCTGCAAGGCTGACAGCCAGGGCAAACTCCGGTTTTCCGATCTTTAGCAGTAAAACCGCAAATATCGCCACCACACCGATTAATACAACCTTAATCATATATCCACCTACAATTCAAACAAACTCATAATCGTTGAAAACAACTCCGCTATATACGGAACAATCCACAACAGCACAAGCAGCAGGCCTGCAAGACTAACCAAAAATGCCTGCTCTTCTCTGCCCGAGTGCTTTAGCACCTGATTGATGACCGATACCAGAATTCCGACTGCTGCTATCTTAAATATTAATTGTATTGTCATGGCAGCCTCCCTTTACCTTTAATCAGTATAAAATGACCGAAAGAAAGATACCTCCCAATATCCCGAGGCTTCGATACAAATAGGCACGTTCCTTCTTTTTCTGCTTTTCCTGTGCAATTGCCATACGGACAGCTTCCGCATAGTACTCCAAAACCTGACTTTGTCTTTCTCTGTCTGCACCGCCGAGCAGTAGAAAATTACGTACAAAAACTTCCTGCTCCTCTTTACTTACTACACTTCCTTTGAAGCTTTCCTGTGCACTCTCCCGAAGCAATACTTCATAGGACTCCCTTCCTCTCTCCATTCGAACCGCCAACTGTTTCATTGCGTTACGATATACTCCACCGACCGTTCCCTGCCTGCTCTCTGCCGCACTGCGGAATGCCTCCGGCAACGGTCGTACCGCATGATTGATTTCGCTCCGTAACCGCAGCAGGCAGAAGTACAGCTCCTCCATTTCCTTTGTACGTTCCCTGATTTTATGTACCGGACAGGCACCAAAGCCTGCCCCGGCAAAAATGACAAGTGCTGCACCAACCAGCTTTATATACTCCATCCATAAAGCTCCTTTCCGTCACCATCATAAATTGCCCGCACCCCAAAGCTTTGCTCTGTCTTTTCCAGCCGCACATAGCGTTCAAAGCGGCGCTCTTCCCAAAGCTTTCGCAATACGGGGTTTTTCTGCAGTTCATCAAGCGTTCCCCCGTGCGCACTTGCGATAACCTTACATCCGCTTCCCGCTGCGGCCCGGATTGCAAACACATCCTCCTCCATCCCGATTTCATCTGCAGCCAGTATCTGAGGGGTCATAGAGCGCAACAGCATTCTCATGGCTTCCGCTTTCGGACAGCCATCCATTACATCGGTACGCATCCCCAGATCATGCTGTGGTATCCCGCGATGACACGCCGCCAGCTCCGAGCGCTCATCCGCTACTCCCACCCGGAGTCCCGCATTGGAAAGCAGCCGAATTAAATCCCGCAGAAATGTAGTCTTTCCGCAGCCGGCAGGTGCAAAAAGCAACGTATGATAATACCGCCCCTCCCCATACAGTCTCTGAAACAACTTCCTGCTGCATTCTTTACATTCGTGCGCCACTCTAAAATTCAGAAAAGAAATCTGCGTCAGGCGGAGCACTTTTCCGCCTTCCAGCACTGCATGACCGGCAACACCGATGCGGTGACCGCCTTCTACGGTAAAATAGCCCTGCCGTAATTCCTCCTCGAAGGCATAAACCGAATAACCGGTGAGCAGCTCCAGCGAAGTCTTTATATCCGCTTCGGTCACTCTGTAAGCCTCATTTTCTGTGAATACCTTTCTCCCGTTCCGGTTCAGTAATCGTTCTCCCTCCGCAGTTTCCAGTAAAAAGCCTCTTCCGGTACGAAGCCTGATTTCCCGCAGAGTCTGTTCAGAAATTCCGGAAGCAAGCAGAATCTCCCGTAACGGTTCCGGAAGCATCCATGCAATCCGCATCTCTCTCCCCCCTTTGCAGTGTCCTTTCCACAATTCTCCGCTTTCCTTCAGCGATACGCATTTGACAGCTTGTTTACTGCCTTACCTCAATATATGAGACATGCCGTAAAATATGACAGCCCTTCTTGCAAACTGTTTTTCCCTGTGCTATACTATGTACTGCAATAACGTAATAAAGTACCAAAGGAGACAACACATATGGCAACGAAATACGGGCTTTTAGGGGAACACCTTTCCCACAGCTATTCCAAACAAATCCATGAAGCATTGGCAGACTATACCTATGATTTAATTCCGCTTTCCAGAGAAGAATTGACAAAATTTATGACAGCAAAGGAGTTTGCTGCCGTGAATGTTACGATACCGTATAAAAGAGAGGTCATTCCGTACCTGGACGAAATGGATGACCGTGCAAAAAGCATCGGAGCCGTGAATACCGTAGTTAACCGGAACGGCAGACTTTACGGCTATAATACCGACTATTCCGGATTCTTGTATACGTTAAAGACAAATCATATCAATGTAACCGGAGAAAAGGTGATTGTACTCGGAAACGGCGGTGCCGCACAGGCAGTCCTTGCCGTTCTCCGCGACCTTTCCGCAAAGGAAATCGTGATTGTAGACATCGTTCCGGGAGAAGGCATCTGCACCTATGAAGAGGTCAACCGCCTGCATACCGATGCCGCCGTACTCGTCAACACCAGCCCAATCGGTATGTATCCGAAGGTAGATGCCGCTCCGATAGACCTGACACCGTTTACTAAGCTTACTGCCGTGGTAGATGTCATCTACAACCCGGAGGTAACCAAGCTCCTCGCGCAGGCAAAATCTCTGGGGCTCATTGCGGTAAACGGTCTTCAGATGCTGGTGGCACAGGCCTTCTATGCAGTTCAGTTCTTTCTGGATACAACGCTTGAAGAAGCAAAGATTGAAGAAGTGACACGGATGATACGTGAGACGTTATACTAAAGGCAGGGGCTATCGCACAATTATATGCACGATTCCCGCTCTTACGAAATAAAATAAACAAAGAAAGAGTTGCAGCAGGGCTTATCAAAACTTGATAACTCCTGCTGCAACCATTATATTGTATTTTTATCAATATCTGTAGAATTAATTTGTCAGGCAAAGCTTAGCCCATTACTACCACAATGTTATTCACATCGGCAAGCTTTGTTTCCGGAACATAATTGCCGGCAAGCTCTTCTCCGTTTAAGGTAAGCTTCTTTACACCACTCTCCACATGGGCGGAGTTGTCAATCGTAATGTTAAGCTTCTTACCACGGAAATTCTTTTCAATCTTAAAGCCGTCCCATTCTGACGGAATAGACGGAGCGATAGCAAGTCCGTCGAAGTCCGGACGCATACCGCAGATACCCTCTACACAGCCGACCATAACGGTGGATGCGGTACCGGTCAGCCAATGTACGTGAGAGCGTCCTTCGTACGGAGATGCCTTACTCTCGGTGAACTGACCGTGAACATACGGCTCCATCACACGGATTTCAGCCTTGTCGTTCATTGCAATTGGGGAGGTCTCCATAAAGTAACGGAATGCACGGTCGCCGTGACCAAGCAGTGCTTCTGCAAGAATCAACCAGCCCTGGGACTGGGAGAAAATACCACCGTTCTCCTTTACGTCAAGGTTAAATACCTGCATCAAAGCACCGTCAAAGTAGTGCTTTTTGTACGGCGGGTCCAGAAGCTTTGCACCGTACGGTGTATTTAAGATATTGTAAACGCTGTTCATCGCGGTCTCTGCGCGCTCTCCCTGTGCAAACTTTGAGATAACACTCCAGCTCTGTGGATTCAGCCACATATTTGCCTCCGGGTCCTTCTTTGCACCAACGATAACACCGTCCTCGCGGATACCACGGATAAATCTGTCCTCGTCCCAGCACTTTTCAAGGGAAGCAGCGAGCTTCGCCTGTACCTCATCCAGATATGCCACATAAGCGGTATCCTTCCTGTACTCAGCCATTTTCCTAAGCTCTGTCATTGCATAATATAACTGGAACGCAACGAAGGTAGATTCTCCCTTTGCACCGAGACGTAAGCAGTCGTTCCAGTCTGCATGCAGACCTGCCGGCATATCATGGTCGCCGAGACGCTCCATGGAGAACTGAATCGCTCTCTTTAAGTGCTCATAAACCGTATCCTCACCGCCGTTTGCATAAACGATTACTTCATCAAGGAATGCCTTGTTCCCGCTCTCACCGATATACTTTACGATAGTCGGGAACAGCCAAAGGGCATCATCCGCACGATAGGACGGATGACCGGTCTCCTTCACATATTCAGGGTCGTCCGGGGTATTCTCATGTCCTGCCTTGTGGTCGAACTTAACCAGCGGAAGTCCGCCGCCGTTGTCAACCTGAGCGGAAAGCATGAAACGAATCTTCTCTGCTGCCATCTCCGGGTCAAGATGGATAATACCCTGAATATCCTGTACGGTATCACGATACCCGTAACCGTTACGAAGACCACAGTAAATCAAGGAAGCTGCTCTGGACCAGATAAAGGTAATGAAGCACTGGTAAGCGTTCCATACGTTAATCATATTGTTGAACTCATCCGACGGAGTCTCCACCTTGAAATTGGAGAGCTGTCCATGCCAGTAGTTCTTCAACTCGGCAATCTCTTTATCTACCTTTCCGGCAACCTTGTACTCATTTAAAATTGCGGTAGCCTGTGCGTTGTCTCTCTGACCAAGAACATAAATCAGTTCCTTTGTCTCACCGGACTTCAGTACAAAATCAGACTGTAATGCACCGCAGGAATTGCTGCAGTAGTTCATTACGTTGTCACATTGACCACGCTCTACGGCAATCGGGTTTGCATAACTTCTGTACGGTCCCACAAAGTTACTGAGGCTACCGTTATAAGCAGATACCGGAGCACCAACCACACCCAGAAAACGCTCTCTGTGATTGGAACCGGTCTCATCTGCACCGCAATGCTCATTGATGTGCTGTAAAATCTTGTTCTCCTCGAAGCTGGTACGGGTAATGAACAGGGTATACTGTAAATTTACCTGATCCTGCTCGTAATTGCTGTCGTTCGTAAACTCAACAAAACCAAAGGTAGAAAGATTTCTGTCCTTCGCGCTGTTATTTGTAATCTTCGTGCGCCATACCTCATAGGTCTTGCCATACGGTACGTAGTATGTAGTCTCGGATTTGATACCGGTATACTCTGCGGTCATTACCGTATAGGCGGTACCGTGGCGGCACTCGCTCTTATACGTATCGAGCGGCTTTCCTACCGGCTGCCAGGAAGCAGACCAGTAATCCTTTGCATCATTATCCCGGATATAGATATATCTTCCCGGAAGAGCCATCTCGGAATTGAAACGATAACGGGTAAGTCGTCCGTTTGCACCGGACTTTACAAAACTATAACCGGCAGCATTATTGGAAATAATAGCGCCGTATTCCGGATCTCCCAGATAGTTCGCCCACGGAGCCGGAGTGTCCGGATTCGTAATTACGTACTCTTTGTTCTCAAGGTCAAAATAACCGTACTTCATAAAAGAAACCCCTTTCTCATTCAATAAATTCATTTCCGGAAAAACTTGTACAAAAGCGACTTGCTTTCCCACAGGTTACTTTCCTTTTGCTATGACATATCTCTGATATAATAATAGTATCGTAAATACTTTTCTTTTTCTATGATAAAGAGAAGAAAAAATTGTACAAACCTATTATGCAGATTGACATCAACGCGGTAAAATGCTACAATAATACTACTAAAAAGCATTCCATTTTAACGTATGATAGGAGAAAAACATGCAGCTTTACGAATTTTCTGATACCCTGAACCAACCCTATGAAATCTATCTGTCCGATACAAAGTCGTTTCCGCTTCATTGGCATTACTACAGCGAAATTCTGTACATAAAAAAGGGCTCCATTCAGATTACCTGTAACGAAAGAGGACATATCCTGAATGAGGGCGATTTATGTTATTTTTATCCGCTCCAACTCCATGAAATCTCAGAGACAGAAGACCATGAGGTGCAATATACCATTATCAAATTTGATTTTCACACCCTGAATCTTCCGCCTGCCCATCTGACAAAGCTGTATGATTATTTCATTCACCGAACCTCGCAGGACGATTTTTGTATTATCATAAAAAAGGATGCACTAAATCAGATACAGATGGATGCATACATGGAGCATATCCTTACTACCCATCAGGAAAAGGATGAGTTTTATTCCCTGCAGATTCAGGCAGATCTGTACAGCATTCTGATTGAAATTGCCAAAAAAAGCAAAAAAGAAATCGGTATCGCAGCCAAATACCGTAACGATACCGATTTTACCTTCCATCACATTCTTGAGTATATTGACCTGCACTCGGGTGAGCCACTGGAAATTCAGAATCTTGCACGCATGTGCCATATGAGTTATTCTCACTTTGCAAAGCTTTTTAAGGATAATTACGGACGTTCCCGTAAAGAGTATATTACCTATATCCGTCTGGTCAAAGCCCAGGACCTTTTACTTCACACCGATTACGACATCAACTATATAGCCCTGGAGACAGGCTTTTTCGACTGCAGCCATTTTATCCGCACCTATAAAAAATGGAAGGGCATTACGCCAAAGCAGGAACGGATGTACAAATCGAATTAATCTTCCCTTTCGTCTCTCCCTGTTTTCCGGTCAAAGAAAGACTAGGAAAGATATTTCCACAATACTAATATTGCTATCGCTGATTCTGCCGCAAGAATCAGCGGTACCGTAGTATAAAACTTCGGTTTTCGCGTTTTATGCCGAAACAAATACATCCCGAAAAGTGCCCCGAATACACCAAGCACTGCCGCACCGAGCAGGGTGGCCTCGGGAATTCTCCATTTATGATGAATTGCCTTGTATTTATCGATAGCGTACAGGCCAAAGACAACGACATTCAATAGCACATACAGCAACAGCATCCATTTCATAACTAACTTCTCCTCCGATAAAAATACCGTTATGCCATCCTCTTTCAGTTCTGCTCTGCTACCGGCACACAGTCTGTACTTTACTTTCTCTTTCTTGCCTTCCAGTAAGTCTTATCCTCTTCTGCTACCCGGTAAGACTCGCACATTTTCTGAATCGCCTTATTGTAGGTCCAGTCCCGCAGTTTATTCTTCTCCAGATACGCCCCTGTCTCCTTCGGAAACTTTGCATAGGCAGTCGCCACACACCACGCCACACCCATCTTTGTATAATAACCGTCATACTGCAACGTATCCATCACCGCAAGCACACGTTCGATATACTCCGGTCTCAGAAAATGGCTCATCAGAAGCACCGCCACCACACGCTGAGGAAATTCCTCTTCCTTCTTTGCATAACTCATCAGCCAGTCCCAGACCCGTTCCGGGTATTTTTCCGCAATGGAAAAATTCTGACAAAAGCTGTCACTGACCGACCAATCCCTAATTTTCGGCAGAAAACGGTCTGCATAGGACAGTATTACTTCAATGTCATCCTTTGCATAACCGAGCACATAGGCCTGTAAGATTTCATACTCAAAGTAAGTGTCGGGACACCTCTCAAGAAATCCTCTATAATCCTCTTTTGCAAGCTCCTTTGCAATTTTTCGAAGCTCCGGCAGACGCACCCCTAACATCGGTTTACAATTCGGAGTCAGTCCGCTGCTAAACTTTGCCTGATGCTCGGTTGCCATGGACTTTAACCGTGGCTCCAACTCTGTTTCCCAATCCATGTATATCCCCCTCTTACTCTACTGCTTTCAAAGATTCTGCCATCGGAATTTTTGCAATTTGCCGTTTCATAAACAAATTCACTACACAGGCAAACAGTACGGTACAAATCAGTGCCATTCCATAGCTTTCCGGCTTTATTAATAACGGATAATCAAGCAAATCAATTGAGATAAAGCTCATCACCGCTCTATGAAACAACACACCGAGCGGAAGTCCGATAAAGCTTGCAACTATCGAAAGAACCAGATTTTCCCGCAGCACATAGCTCTCCGTTTCCTTCGGATAAAAACCGAGCACCTGTACCGTTGCAATCTCACGGCTACGCTCCGCAATATTAATATTCGTCAGATTATATATTACAACAAATGCCAACGCTCCCGAAAAAAGTACCACCATCAGGATAATATAATCAAGACATTCCAGGGCACTTTCCACATTTTCCCTTGTAGTACTAAGCTGTGCCACGCTGGTTATTTTTTCCTCTTCTATCAGGTCTTTTGAGATTTCTTCCGCATCCCCGTCAACAGAAAGCAGATATTTATTTGCCTCCCATTCGCCGAAATTCTCTGTATACGTATCTTCCGATATCAGAATATAGTTGTAAATATAATTATCAAAAACTCCGCTGACTGTCACGGAAGCACTCTGCATATCCGTAGTTCTGATTGTTACCCGGTCTCCTACAGAAAGCCCCAGACGGTCGGCAGCCTTTGTATTAATCAGTGCTTCTCCTTTTTCCGGATACGCCAGTTTCTCATTCCCGCTGTGAAAATCCCAGAACCCGGAAAGCCTGTCCTTGTCCCGGAAGCTCATCAGCGTAACCGAGTTTAACACTTCCTCTCCCATCAGCTCCACACGATGAAACGATGCCGGAATACTTTCCTGTACGCCGTTCACCTCCTTCATACAGTTCAGAACCTCAGCCTCGTCTCCGGCTGCAAAGGAAACCTCCAAATCATAATTCTGAACCTCTTCATACTGCATTGAGCCGATTCTTGTCATGGAATCCCGGACACCGAAGCCTGTTACCACAAGTCCCGCACAGCAACTGATGCCGAACAGCATCATAATAAGCCTGCGCTTATAACGGAACATATTGCGAAGTGTAATTTTCTGTAAAAAGGAAAGGTGCTCCCAGAGAAATGTCAGCCGCTCCAACAGTATCCGTTTGCCGTTCTTTGCTGTCCGCGGGCGAATTAACTTTGCCGGTACGCTTTGTAACTCCTTCCTGCAGGATAAAAACGTACTTCCCAAAATGCCGAGTAACGACACCAGAAGCGTAATTCCGGCTAACAAAGGACTGAACAAATAAGACAATGGTGCAAAATCATACAACGCATTATAGGCAAACCAGAAAATCTGCGGCAGACCCCAGGTACACAAAAAGAACCCAATCGTCCACCCGATAACGGTAGCACTTCCCGCATACAAAAGATACTTTGCCATAATGGCACCGTTACTATAGCCGAGTGCTTTTAAAACACCGATTTGCGTACGCTCTTCATCCACCATTCTGGTCATGGTAGTCATGCAGACAAGCATCGCAATCAGAATAAAGAAAATCGGAAACAGATTGGCAATACCGCTTACTATCGCCGTATCATTTTTAAAATTGACATATCCAGCATTCTCGGAACGTGTCAGTACATAAACTGACGGAGCATTGATTCCGAACTGTGCACCGAGCTCCGGTGTCAGTCCGTGTGCGGCTAAGAGTGACTCATACCGCTCCTCTGCCAGCTCCTTACACCGCTCCGTGATGTTATCCTTCGCCTGTTCGATGATAGTATCGTATTCCTCGCTGTAAATCGCCGCCTTTTCGGACAGCACGATATCAACTTCCGTATACACCTCACCGGTAAAATTATCCTCCGTAAGATAAAGAAATCCATATACCACGCCGCTTCCGATTCCGGTACTGCCCCTGTCAAGACCGATATAGAGCGGAGAATCCACCAGACCTACAATCGTAAACTCTGTATTATGAAGCCCTTTTGTTACGGACTCCTCATTTTCCCCCGCAAGACTAATCGTCTTTCCGAGGTCTGCTTCGGTAAACCTTTCATCATCCGCAAGACATTCTGTTTCTGTCTCCGGCAGTCTCCCTGCCGTCAGGGACGGCAGATTTATCTGCTCCGGCAGGGCAAGAAGCGTAAACGGAAGGTCCTTTCCCCCGTAATAAAGCATGGCATCCATCGTCTTTGTCCCCTCCGCCATGCAAACTCCCGGCAAATCCGAAAACCTCTCTACATCCTCCTCTGTAAATCCAAGGGTGGAATACATCCGAAAGTCATATAATTTCTGCTCTGTCAGAAACAAATCCCCGGTATTGGTCATAGCATCCTTTGTCACCTTTAGTCCGGCAAAAAAACCCGCACTGAGTGCAACAATCAGAAGTAACGCCACATACCGTCCGAAAAAGGCGCGAATACTTCGTCCCGTCATTTTTAAAATCGAACACTTTCTCATAGCATCACCACTCAATCTCGTCAATCGGCGTGACGTTCTCATTTATCTCATTGGAAAGAATCTTCCCGCTCTTAATACGGATAATCCGGTCTGCCATCGGTGCAATTGCCTGATTGTGCGTAATAATGATGACCGTCATCTTTCGTTCGTGACTCAGGTCGTACAAAAGCTTTAACACTGCCTTGCCGGTTACATAATCCAGCGCTCCGGGAGGCTCGTCGCAAAGAAGCAAGCGCGGGTTTTTGGCAACCGCCCTTGCAATCGCCACGCGCTGCTGCTCGCCGCCGGACAACTGAGCCGGGAAATTTCCCGCACGCTCCGAGAGTCCTACCATGTCAAGTGCTTCCTTTGCAGAAATCGGATTTTTGCAAAGCTGTGCCGCAATCTCAACATTTTCAAGCGCAGTCAGATTCGGTATCAGATTGTAAAACTGAAAAACAAACCCGACATCATGGCGTCTGTAATCAATCAATTCCCGCTTGCCAAACTTCGAGATATCTCTCCCGTCAAACAAAATACTTCCGCCGGTAATCGTATCCATTCCGCCAAGCATATTCAAAAGTGTGGTTTTCCCGGCTCCGGAGGAACCTAAGAGAACACAGAAATCTCCTTCCTCAATTTCAAAACTTGCGTCCGAAAGCGCATGAATCTGCGCATTTCCGCTCCCATAGCTTTTCGAAACGTTTTTAAAAGCAATATAATGTTCTGCCATACCCGATGTCCTTTCCGCCATATCTACATTCTCCTGTTCTTCCCATTCCACAGATAAGCCGATTATTTGTCTTATTGTAACATAAAAAAATTAAAAAACTATATATATCGGAGCCGAATCAATTAAAATTTTATTAATTTACTATTTTTTGAATCCAGATTCCGCTCTTTATCATAATAAGACCAATAATACATTTTCCGATTTCAACAAACTGGCAGCAGAAAAACAACGGTACAATCGGAAGACTCGTAAAACGGCTGAGACAATACGCAAGCGGTACTACAATCGCCCAGACATAACAGCTGTCAAACAAAACCGTAACCATAATCTTACCACCGGACCGCAGGGTAAAGTAGCAGGCATTCGCCAGCGCACCGATGGGCATACAGAGTGCGGCAATTCGGATAAAGCTGGTCGCCATATCACGGATTTCCTGCTCAACCCGGTAAATATTCGGGAAAACCGAAGAAATTGCAAACAACACTGCGGCAAACAGAACACTGCTTACTACAGAGAACGCAATCAGCTTCCGGTCTGCATCCACAGCCTCCTCTGTCTTTCCTGCACCAAGCATTTGTCCGATTATTATTCCAATCGCATTTCCCATTGCAATAAAGGATACATTAAGAACATTGGCAATCGTGGACGAAATGTTGACAGCGGATACCACCTGAAAGGCTCTCACCGAATAACACTGGTTTAAGATTGCCATGCCTCCTGCCCACAGGGTTTCATTCAAAACAAGCGGAATCCCCTTTTGTAAAATGCCACCTACAAGGTGCCCCGGTACTCTAAAGCTTCGAAATGCTCCTTCAATAAATCGATACTTATCATGTCTCATATGCGTGACAAGCATTACAATTGCTGCCTCGACAAATCTGGAAATTACTGTAGCAATCGCCGCACCTGCCGAACCAAGTTTCGGAAGACCAAAAAGGCCGAAAATAAGCAGAGAATTAAAGCAAAGGTTCACAATCACCGCTACGATACCGGATACCATAGGCAACATCGTCTCTCCGGTTTCGCGAAGCGTAGACGAATAACACTGTGACACAAAAAACGGAATCAGCCCAATCATCATAATGAATAAATACTGCTTCGCATATCCGAAGCTTGCCTCAATCTGCTCTATTGCACCCTCGCCCTGCAAATACATTCGAATCAGGTCGTCTCCAAAAAACAAAAACACTGCCGCCCCCAGGGCTGTCATCAATGCACAGCTGATTAACTTAAACCGGAAGGTATCCCGTACTCCCTTATGGTCCCCATTCCCGTGAAACTGTGCGCCAAAAATGCCCGCACCGGATACTGTCCCGAATATCATCAGGTTAAACACAAAAATCAACTGATTGACTATGGAAACACCTGTCATTTGTTCTGTACCGACGCTTCCCACCATAATATTATCTAACATACTGACAAAATTGGAAATCCCGTTCTGAATCATGATTGGAACCGCGATTGCCAACGTCATCCGGTAAAAAGCTTTATTGCCGATGTACCGGTTTTTTAATTTCTGTAACATTCCTTTACTCCTTTAACCTTTTCCTTTCCGTGCAGGCCGTGCTTCGCACTTCTCCCACGACCTGCGCCCTCCACGGAACATGTTCCGGTCGGTCGCTCGCATGCTCACTTTGCCTGCACGCAAAAAGAGGCCTGCATTCGGCGAGGCCCCTCAAATTTTGCCTAAATAAGCTTACTCTTCCTCTGCACCCGCATTCTTTCTCTTACGGAACCGGATTCCGAGCATAACCGCGCCAAAGGCTGCCGCACCCATAATAATAAATTGTAACCCCTCTGTAAGCAATGCTTTTAAAAATTCCATAGTATTACCGCCTTTCTGTAATTATCCTGCAGTCATTCTACAACTGTATACTGCAATTGTCATCATTCCATACTATCTGCGGTGTGCAAGCTCTGTCATAACATCATCCCAATTTACTCCGCATTCCACCATAAGCACCGACAGGTGATATAAGAAATCGGCAATCTCATACTTTACCTCTTCCTTTTCCGGATTCTTTGCCGCAATCACAATCTCCGTTGCCTCTTCGCCGCATTTCTTTAAAATCTTATCAATTCCCTTTTCAAACAAGTAGTTTGTATAAGAGCCCTCCTTTGGATGTGCTTTCCGGTCTACAATCGTAGAATATAGTTCTTCCAACACTTCACTCGGAGCAAGAGACTCATTCTTTTCCTCAACCAAATCCGTAAAGAAGCAGCTGGTATGACCTGTATGGCATGCAGGTCCGACAGGGTATACTCTCGCCAGAATCGTGTCCTTGTCACAATCCAGGGACAAAGCCTTTACATACTGATAGTTACCGGAGGTCTCTCCCTTTAACCACAGCTCCTGACGACTTCTGGAATAGTACGTCATACGACCATCCTCTATTGTCTTATTATACGACTCCTCATTCATATATGCAAGCATCAAAACCTCGTTCGTATAATAGTCCTGAACAACCACCGGAACAAGCCCGTTTGCATCCTTTTTAAACTCCGAAAACGGTAATGCACTTTCCAGATGGTACATATCAATTCCGTCCACCGTCAGAGATTCCTTCACTCTGCGGATATCTTTATTCTTATAATAATTTGTTGCAAGTATCGATACACCTTCTGCCCCAAGAACATCCTCTACTGAATTACGAACAAGACTGTCGCGAATCATTACCGGAACAGAAAGTGTCTTTAAAAATGCCGTCATCCCCGGTCCAAAGGTTACGTGCTTAAACATCAGACCGCCGGCTCCGAGACCGCACGCTTTTGCCGCCTTTGCAGAAAGAGCCGCAACACCTTCCTCACTATCTGCCTTTGCTGCATTCAGCTCCACAAAGATTTTATCGCTTCCGAACCGGTCTGCCGACTCCTTAATCACACTCCAGTCACCTAATCCGTCTGCCGGAATCACAACAGCAGAAGCACCTGTATAAAATGCCTTCTTTACATCCTCAAAACGTGCCACATGACACCCGACATAATAGTTTAATGCCAGATTCTCGGTTACACGCTTAATCATGTGGAAAAATTCTTCCTTATAAGTATCCTCCGCGATATAACTGTAAAGGAACAGACCATCTGCACCGTTTAAAAAATAACGGTTCACAGCTTCTGCCACGTTCTCCTCAAATTCACTCTCTGTATTAATATAAGCAAATAATTTCTTTCGCATAATATTCTCCGCATTTCACAATCTGCTTGGATTTAGCATTTCATCCCTGATACGAAATGCTACAGATTGAGACACTCCTCTCACGTTCCATCGCTTTCCTTCGTCTTAGCGTTCAAAACGTGCTACTGCCTCCGCAAGATTTACCCGTTTCTCATAAATTGCCTTGCCGATGATAGCTCCTGCCGCACCGATTTCTTCCAGACGAATCAAATCCTCCATGGAAGAAACACCGCCGGATGCGATAATCTCCATACCGGTCTCACGAATCATCTCTTCGGTACGTTCAAAATTTGGTCCGGTCAACATACCGTCTCTTGCAATATCGGTATAAATTACCGTCGTAGCACCAAGCTTTTTCATTTCAAGCGCAAATGCCACCGCAGAACGGTCACTTACCTTTTCCCAGCCTTCGATTGCAACCATGCCGTCCTTTGCATCAATCCCGATAACTACTCGTTCCGCACCGAACCGCCCGATTGCCTCCTTGATAAACTGAGGTTCTTTTACTGCCTTCGTACCTATAATAACACGATTTAATCCTAATTTCAACTTTTGATTAATATCTTCCATCGTACGGATACCGCCACCAATTTCCGTCTTTATGGAAACATTCTTAATGATTTCGGAAATCGCCTCTGCATTCGCGGTATGACCGGCTAAGGCACCGTCCAAATCCACGATATGTAGAAAAGAAGCACCTTCTGCCTCAAATTCCTTTGCTACGGTATACGGCTTTTCTGCATATACATTTACATCGGAAAACACACCCTGACAGAGTCTCACACACTGTCCGTTCTTAATATCAATTGCCGGATATAGCTTCATCTTTTTTCTCCTCGTATTTTTATAATGTTCCTTTAGTAGACAGTGTCCCGGATAAACGCGGTTCTGCCTTGGTAGCCGCATCAAGTGCCCTTGCGAACGCTTTATATGCCGCTTCGATTAAGTGATGATTATTTGTACCATCCATCTGCTTGATATGCAGATTCATACCAGCTGCGTAAGAAACCGCATAGAAAAACTCACGTACCATCTCAGTATCATAATAGCCTACACGGTCGCTGGTAAAGGTCATGTCAAAGTTCAGGTACGGACGCCCGGACAAATCAATGGCACAAAGCACCAGAGTTTCATCCATCGGAAGCAGGGAAGAACCGTATCTTGCAATTCCTGCCTTATCCCCAAGAGCCTCTTTGATTGCCTGTCCTAAAACGATTCCTGTGTCTTCAATCGTGTGGTGACAATCGACATATAAATCGCCTTTCACCGATAACGTCAGATCAAAAAAACCATGTCTTGCAAAGCTGTTTAACATATGATCCAGAAACCCGATACCGGTATCGATTTTTGCCGCTCCGGTTCCGTCCAGATTAAGCTCACATACAATCTGTGTCTCCTTTGTGTTCCGTTCTACCTTTGCACTACGCATAACCTTCTCCTTTCCTTTTTCAGAAAAAACTGTTTATCAAAATGAGGTCTGATGTTTTCTTTAGGACGAATAAATTTCAATTTAGCCTTCCATATATTCTTCCTTTTTGATTTCCATTTCAATTACATCCCACGGCTCACTTTTTACAGTTTCCATATCTACAAACCCTGCTTTTTTATAACACCAGTGCGCAGATTCGTTATTTTCAAAAACCCCTATAGTAACCTTTTCAGCACCTAGAAAATCAAATGCATACTTTAATCCTAATGTTAACATCTGCTTTCCATAGCCTTTACCTCTCATAGCATCATCAACTATTACCCAGCCAAATCTCAATTGCCTAGTATTTCCATTTGTATATCTCATAATGAAATGACCGACCACATTGTCATCTTCATCTATTGCAATCCAAGGATAAAAATTGTCCTCTTCCACGCAATCTCCATTGCTTTCAGAGTATTTCTTATCAATAATACTTGAGTTAATTGGAAACTCTCCAAAACGCTCACCGCCCCATTTCTGAAATACATCTTTATCATTAATCCACTTTTCTATTGTTTTAGCATCACAGCTCTTATAAGGTCTTAATCTCATTTTTATTGTCTCCACATTTCATAAAACTGGAAGTTATGTAAACAAAATTATTTCAATAATTCCTTTCGAAACATTTCAACGTGCATCATAATGTGACCAATATTTCCTTCGCCCGCATATTGTGCTGCATCAAAAAAGTTATGATTTAATGTAGACCAATACAACTCGTTCTCATCTCCATTAACATCTATTGGTTTATTTATTTTTCCAACATAAACTTCAAGATAGCAATTTCCAAAATGATATGTAAAATCCATTAAATGAGAAAGAATAATATCCTTTTTTGTTATTGCAGTTTCTTCTTCAAGTTCTCTATATGCCGCATCCAACCCATCCTCATTTTCCTCTATTTTTCCACCGACAAAATTTGATAAGCCTTTATATGGATTCTTCCTTCTTTTACACATCAACATTTTATCAGCATCTTCATTAAAGACCACTATTGCATTATAACCCTGCATCACTGCACCTCCACAATGCACATATATCAATTATTGAGTTTTTTGTGCAAGCACTTCTTTCACATTTTGTATAGTACTGCATTTTGTGCACATTTCTTCATCTGCGTATGTATCCTTAACAGATATCGTAGTCTTCTCATTTTTGCTGCCGCCACGCCCGAGCCGTGCGCAAAAACTAAACATCCCGAGTTGCTTTGATTCTTCATTCTCATCCATTAAGTTCTCACTACATTTTTAGAATAAAAATAAAAAGTTGTTGGGTCCTTTGCATAGATAAATTTTTTTAATTTTCATGTCCAGCTACAAGCCCTATAAACCAGTGACGAATAGTTTTCAAGAACTATTCGTTGCGGCTTATAGCGTTGAACGAAGTCATCACTTCAACATTTCTAAAAAGAAAGTAGGCTCTGCACCTGGTTCGCATAAGTGTGTTATTTCTCGAACAAGATAATTCTGTTCTTCCCAATACTCTACAAATTCTTCTTCGCTACCGAATAGTATTTCTTTTCCATAATTCTTCTTTCCTGACTGAGGAGTAAGTTCTAAATATACTACCTGTCCAAGTAACTCAAACGATAATACTGAATGAACTTTCTTTCTCTCTTCTTGAAAAATCATCCATATTTTACTTTCAATATCTCGGTTCAAAAGAATTTCTTTCATAATCAACACAGCATCCAGGCAGGTAACAACCTTCTCACGCTTACTGATTTCAGGGGACTGAATCCGATATTCTGTTGTAAGCAGTCTATAAAATTCTTCGTCAAAACCTAAGGATATATTAGGAACAACCTTTTTTTCATCTAAGAAAAATCCGTATGAATACCCGTTCTCAAATAGTTCTTTTCTTAGAAGCTCACACATTTCTACTATTCTTTCATTTTCCGACATATTGCCTCCAAATCTATGTCGCTATTTCACAATTAGCTACCTAACTTCCTTCCCGAACCGTACCGCAATGGAATTCGCATGTGCGGTAAGTCCCTCTGCCTTCGCAAAGTCGATGATGTCCTCATGTATCGGTTCCAGTGCCTCTCTGGAATAGGAAATGATACTGGATTTTTTAATAAAGTCATCTACCTCAAGCGGTGAGAAGAATTTTGCCGTTCCGTTGGTCGGTAATACATGATTCGGTCCCGCAAAATAGTCACCAAGCGGTTCGCTGGAATACTCGCCGATAAAGATAGCGCCTGCGTTCTTTATCTTTGTCATTACCGTAAAAGCATCCTTCGTTACAAGCTCTAAGTGCTCGGATGCAATTTCGTTTACCGCATCAATGGCATCCTCCATATTGTCTGCCAGTAATATGTAGCCGTAATTGTCCAAAGACTTCTCTAAAATTGCTTTTCTGCTTAGCTGTGCGACAAAACGGTCTACCTCGGCACTTACCTTCTTTGCCACCTCTTCGCTGGTCGTAATCAAAATCGCGGAAGCAAGCTCGTCATGCTCTGCCTGGGAGAGTAAATCCGCGGCTACATAGGTCGGGTTTGCGGTTTCATCCGCCAGAACCAGTATCTCACTCGGACCTGCGATGGAGTCAATGCTGACATGTCCGTATACCGCCTTCTTTGCAAGTGCAACGTAAATATTCCCCGGTCCGACAATCTTATCTACCTTCGGAATGCTCTCCGTGCCATAAGCAAGCGCACCGATTGCCTGTGCACCGCCTACCTTGTAAATCTCGGTCACACCGGCTTCCTTTGCGGCTACTAACGTTCCCTCGTATACCTTTCCGTCGGCTCCCGGCGGCGTTACCATAGCGATACGCGAAACCCCTGCTACCTTTGCCGGGAGTACATTCATCAGTACGGAGGACGGATATGCCGCCTTTCCGCCCGGTACATACACGCCGACAGATGCAATCGGAGTAATCTTCTGACCCAAAATGGTGCCGTCCGGCTGTGCGTCAAACCAGCTGTTTCTTCTCTGCTTCTCGTGATAGGCGCGGATATTTATGATTGCCTTCCGGATTACCTCTACCGTTCTTGCCGGAAGCTTCTCATAAGCCTCTGCAATCTCCTCCTCCGTTACACGGACAGTATCCGGTGTCAGTACCGCCTTATCAAACTTCTCGGTGTAAGAAAATACAGCCTTGTCACCGTTTTGCTGCACATCCTTTAAAATAGCCTCTACTCTCTCCGTGTATTCCTTATACTGGTTCGGACTGCGCTTTAATAAATCCTCTAATATATTTTTCTTGGTTTCTTCTGTCAAACAAACTGTTCTCATAATCTACCTCTTTCTGCTACCGTTTTGCAGCGTTTTCTATTTCTCTGTTCTGTCTCATCAGCACTCCGTCATCCTATACGATTGCCCGCAATTTAGAAATCAACGCCGTAATACGCTCCTGCTCCATCTTCATGCTGACACGATTCACAACCACTCTTGCAGACAACGGACATACCTCTTCCAAAACAACCAAACCGTTCTCTTTTAATGTTGACCCGGTTTCTACAATATCTACAATTACATCAGACAAGCCGACAATCGGTGCCAGCTCAATCGAACCGTTTAACTTTATCAGCTCCACCGTCTGATTCTTCTGATTCATGAAATATGCCTTGGCAATATTCGGATACTTGGTTGCCACACGAAGAATTTCACCGTTTCCGAGTAGTTCTCGCGCTGATTCCGGACCCGCAACACACATACGGCATTTGCCGATACCTAAATCGAGTACCTCATATAACTCTCTGCCTTCCTCTAAAATTGTATCCTTACCTACGATACCGATATCAGCTGCTCCGTATTCCACATAGGTCGGTACATCATTCGCCTTTGCGAGAAAGAATTTCATCTTTAGTTCTTCATTCGTAAAAATCAGCTTTCTGGAATCCTTATCCTTGATTTCCTCACAGGTAACTCCTACCTGCTCCAACAATTCTAACGCTTTTTTAGCAAGTCTGCCCTTTGCAAGTGCTATTGTAATATACTCCATACTAATCCCCGCATTTCGCAATCTGTTTGAATTTAGTATTTTAACTCATTATAAGAAATACTACAGAATGCGACACAAACTGTGTTTAATCCAATACCAATAAAGCAACAGCAGCTTACTCTATCGATTGTATCCTCCCGGCAGTTACCATATAGACCTGTGTAATCCCATTCGTACCAATCCGGTTTTGATAAGCATTCCATTCTGTATCGGCACACTTTTTTTCCAACATTGCATCCGTTCCTTTTGCACGCAGCTCACAGATAAACTTAATAGCATCACATTCTGCCTGCTTCTCATATACCACCAACGTCCGCGCATCCTCTTTCGCCTGAATCAGTCCCTGTCTGGAAAGACCAAGCAAAAGGGTATCAACATAAAGTGCAATTCCGATTGCCGGTGCCTGCTTTCCGAACTGTCCCATCAAATGGTCATAACGTCCGCCTGCAGCCACCGACTCACCGGTCTTATAGGTGAGTGCACGGAAATTTATCCCGGTATAATACCCGTACTTTCCAAGCATACCAAGGTCGTAGGAAATATAAGAAGCGACACCAAAGCTCTCCAGATACTGATGTAACAGTATCAGATGATCCAAAGCAGCACATGCTTCCTCATTATTTGTCATCGAACGGACTTCCTGTATCTTTTCCACACTTCCGAAAAACTCAGGAAGCTTCAATAAAAGCTCCTTCAGCTCCGGCTTTAACTGCTTTCCTGAAAGCACCTGCTCTACACTGAACAGGTTCTTGCTCTCGATGAATTCTCTCACCTCGGCAGCTTCTTCCTCTGAAAAGCCTGCAGCTTTTGCCAATGCCGTAAAGAATCCCACATGTCCGATTTCAATCTGAAATTCCTTCAGGCCGCTTGCCTTTAAGCACTCCGCCATTAACGCAACCATTTCGGCATCAGCCACGACAGACGCATCGTTAATCAGCTCAGCTCCGATTTGTGTAGTCTCCTTCAGCTTTCCGCGGTATCCGCTGTTGTCAACAAAGATATTGCCTCTGTAAGACAAACGGAGAGGATTTGTCTCTTCCTTGTAATATTTTGCAACACATCTGGCAATCGGCGGTGTCATATCCGGACGAAGCACCAGTGTATTTCCTTCCCGGTCAATAAATTTATACATATCCTTCGACGGAACGGTCCCCCGCTCCTTACGAAAAATGTCAAAATACTCAAACGTCGGAGTTACCACATCCCGAAAACCGAACCGGTGCAGACAATGTCGTAATTTCCCCTCCAATTGCTGTTTCTTTTCACACTCTGCATCATGCAGATCCCGGACACCTTCCGGCGTATGTAATAATATCTCCATACGTCCTCCTTTCTTGAACAGTTCCTGTTACCATTCAGATGTTCCTGGCCGAACACTTTTGTATAGTAACGTGATAATTCACTACTAAATTAATGTTACTATTGTACGACATAATCTCATATTTGTCAATAAATTCTTTAAAACAAAGAGTTGCGACATCGTTAGGTCGCGCGAGTGCGCCTCCTGAGCAGAGCACTTTTTTATCGAATAGGAGGAATTATCCTATTCGATAAAAAATGCGCTGTCACACGTTAACCATGCGACAGCCATTTTTATCTCCTATCCTTCCATAAAAAACACAGGGAATCAGTCCTCATAAGCGTAGATGCTCTTCATATTCTTACCGTCCATAAGGAAAACTTCAACATCCTCACCGTCTCTTACTCTCACATAATCAAATCCGTAATTGCTGCTGCAGGTAATCTTAACATCATCCCCAGAATAAATCTCTTTTCCCTTACCGGCCTTCTTAGAGTAGCATAATTTTTCATTGTCCACTACATAGTAACAGCGTTCACCGTCTGCGGAAACGGTCACAGAAGTAACATCATCTGCTATCTTCTTCGCTTTCTTCCCGCTGATACAATAAAGCTCTTCATCATCATTCACATAATAAATATATTTCAGGTCTCCGTCCGCATACAATTCGCAGACTTCAGCATCGTCGCTTAATTCGGTCCTTACTCCGCCCTTTGCGAACCCTGTAACCTTTACGATGTCATCGCCACTAATATATACCAGACTTTCTCCACTGTCTGCCACCGCATACTCCCATGCTCTGGAAGCAACCTTTTCTGTCTCAAAGTCATCCTTTATATACAGAATTTCCACTGCACCGGAACTATAGAAAAGCTTTTCCTTAAACGTATCTACACCGGTATAAGTTACCGTAATCTGACCTTGCTCCGCACTAATGGAATCCTGGGCCACTACCGCCGTATTATTTAAAAGAATGGAACTTAATCTTTCGCCTGATACCTTTTTCTTTTCACCGGCTTTTTGCGTCACATAAGTTTTGCCGTCTGAGGTATAAAGCATCTCCGTACAATCCGCATTCAGGAATACGTCTGTTCCGCGCATATCACTTGCCAGCTTTTCCGCATCCTTTTTCTTCTTCTGCACGTAAATACGGTCGTCATCTGCATAATATACATAGGCACCCTTATCGGCAATCGCAAAAATACGCTTTTCCTTACCGAATTCTACCGGCTTCTTTCCGTTCACAGAATAATATCCCTTAAAGTCGTCCGGTGCATCATAATCTGAAACATATGCCACTGTTTCACCGTTCGGAGAAAGAACCGCACTGCCGATTACAACATCATCGGCGATTTCGATATCTTTTCCGCTCTTAACATAATAAAGATGTAACGTACCTACACCGATGCTGTCATAGTACCCATAAGCGTTCTGATAGGAAGCCGCTTCGTAATCGGAATAATAAATCAGTGTGTTTCCTTCGTTCGAAATCTTCACATTTCTTACATCATCTATTCCGGTAGTTTTCAGCTTACCATCCGAAAGAATTGCCAGCTCATCATCAGAATTCATAAAGCTCACTGTAGTTCTGTCAAGACTGAAGCAGGTAGAAGATATCGAATCGTTATCCAGAACAATCATCTCTCCGTTTGCAAGACGGGCACAAATAACATCATTGTTATTTACTACCTGTACTACAGATTTCTTCGATAACTCGACATACTCCTTTTTACCGGAGCAAAGCGCTACAATAATAAGAATAAGGATAACTGCACCGGCAAGTGCTGCACCGATTTTCACGATTCCGGACATCTTCTTTCCGGAGTCTCCCTTTTCCGGCTTTCCCTTCTTTTCGTCCTCTTTTACATTCTCCACTACTACTTCGTTTTCCGGGGTAACTTCTTCCACGGATGTCTCCGCAGGCACTGTCGTTTCTTCTACAGCATCGACAGTCT
>JAQXOR010000036.1 GCA_029099805.1 Lachnospiraceae bacterium | reverse complement strand
CCGGTGTTGACTATAAGGCCTATAAAAATATGGTAGGAGCTTTTTATCAGCCATCTGCAGTGTACATTAATATTTCTGCGTTACGCACGCTGCCGGAGCGTGAATTTTTAGCCGGAATGGGTGAGGTAGTAAAGCATGGCTTTATTCTGGATAAGTCTTATTATACTTTTTTGAAAGAAAATGCAGCCGGCATTTTAGCAAAAGATGGCGATATTCTTCGTTCTATGATTTATCATAGTCTTTGCATAAAACGCGGGGTCGTAGAACGTGATCCGAAGGAAAAAGGCGAGAGAGCTTTACTTAATTTCGGACATACCATCGGACATGCAATAGAAAAGCTGAATGATTTTGCGTTGCTGCACGGTGAGTGTGTCTCTGTCGGGATTATTGCGGCTGCGGAAGTTTCTGTGTTGCGTGGTATGCTTTCCAGAGAAGAAGCAGATGAAATCAAAAATTTACTTCTGGCATTTGGAATGAAAACTAAGGTTTCCGCATTAGAGCGTGATAGTCTGTTGGCAGTCTGTCATCATGATAAGAAGGCTGATGGTACAAAGATAAAGTTTATCCTGTTAAAGGAAATCGGTCAGGCATTTATTGATCCGGATGTTACCGATGATGAAATCTGGACTGCATTCCAAGTAATTGTAGAGAAATAGGGGGAAAAATGGAACGTAAGTTTTTTATTCGGGACTGTTTGCTTCAGTTGTTTTTAATCATTTTTGTAATAATCATTGATCAGTTGGTAAAGCTGTGGGCACGTACTTCTTTAGCGGAGGCACCGATAGTAGTATGGAAGAATGTCTTTTCTTTTCGGTTGGTTTATAATACAGGAGCATCCTTTGGAATATTTCATAATCATACGTTACTTCTAACTGCATTTTCTGTTGTCGGAATGCTTGCAATCGGATTTTTTTATTTCATACTTCCTAAGGAAAAAAGAATGCAGCCGATGCGATGGATACTTGCAGTTATTTTTGCCGGGGGATGCGGGAACATTATTGATCGTATTGCGTTCGGTAAAGTTACAGATATGTTTTCGTTTGATTTAATTAATTTTCCGGTATTCAATGTTGCTGATATCGGACTTACCTGTGGCACGATTGTGATGTGCTTATTATGGTTGTTTTATTATAAGGATGAGGATTTTAGCAGATGGAAGAAATCAAATTCGTAGCAACAGAGGCAGATGCCGGGATACGACTGGATAAGTATATTGCACTAAATTATTCGGAGGTTTCACGCTCGTATGTTCAGAAGTTAATTGAAAGCGGCGGAGTATGGATTAACGGAAATACAGGGCGTTCCAAGGATTTTGTCAAGGATGGAGATGAGATTAAAGTCTTGATTCCGGACCCGGAGGGGTTAGAAGTAGATGCAGAAGATATTCCGCTTGATATTCTTTATGAGGATGACGATTTGATTGTTGTAAACAAACCAAAAGGCATGGTGGTTCATCCGGCAGCAGGCCATTATACGGGGACTCTTGTAAATGGGCTGCTATATCATTGTAAAGGCACGTTGTCAGGAATAAACGGTATTCTGCGGCCCGGTATTGTTCATCGGATTGATAAAGATACAACAGGAATTCTTGTGGCCTGCAAAAACGATGCTGCACACCGGAGTCTGGCGGAACAATTTAAAGAGCATACAATTACCAGACGCTATGACGCTCTTGTATATGGAGTGTTTAAAGAGCCTGAAGGTCGTGTAGAGTCGTTTATCAGCAGAAATCCGGAAGAACGCATGAAAATGATGGTGAATCCGTCACATGGAAAATATGCCGCAACAAAGTATAGGGTAAAAGAGCAATTCGGAAACAAATATTCTCATATTGTATGTGAGTTGGAGACAGGAAGAACGCATCAGATTCGTGTTCATATGACAAGTCTCGGACATCCGTTATTGGGAGATACGGTATACGGACCAAAGAAGGATCCGTTTCAACTGACCGGTCAATCCTTACATGCCGGTGTCCTTGGGTTTGAGCACCCGACAACCAAAGAGTATATGGAGTTTGCTTCTGAACTTCCTGATTATTTTTGTGAACTTATACAGAAGTTTCGCAATCAGTTTTGCTAATTTCCTATGACCGGAAGGAGTCATATATCGGTATGAAACGAAATGCAATTCAAAAGTTAATCGAATGGAAAGAAAACGGAACTACGGTTCCGTTTTTGCTGGTTGGAACCAAGGGAACCGGAAAAAGCTATCTTGCTATGGAGTTTGCTGCTGCGTATTATCCACAGTATCTATACGTCAATTTTGAGCTGAATTCAAGTGCACAAAATTATTTTTCCGGACAGCTGACGTTGGGAAACTCAATCTCCGAGACTATTGCTTCTTACTTTCAGCTGGATGAACGATATTTAGGTGAATTGATTATTATCTTCGATGAGATATCTTTTTGTCCGGTTTTGTGGAATGCTCTAAAGGGCTATCGTCAGATTCCTATTATCGCGATTTCCGGAATACTTCCGGAAATCGGCACAGAGAAACAGTTCCGGCTATGCAGACTTTTCCCATTGGGGTTTGATGAGTTTTTATCTGCAGTAGGTAGTGACTGGTATATTGACATTATCCAGGGGCATTTTCAAAACTTAAAGCCTGTTCCGGATATTGTTCATCAGGAACTGTTTGCTTTATTTGAAGAGTATTTAATTGTAGGCGGGATGCCTGCGGCAGTAAATGAGTACATTTCATCCAAGTCTGTTTATAATGTGAGTGAGGTTCATTGCATGGTAAGAAACAGAATGCGTGCAGTGTTAGAAACGGTATACGACGAAACAAAAGCGGGTAAGGCAATGCAGGTGCTACAGGTGCTTCCGGAGCAATTAAAGCGCGAAAATAAAAAATTTCGTTTTAATCTGATTCGCAAAGGTGTAACTTATGCGCTATATAAAGAGAGTATTGATGCATTGGTACAAAGCGGAATGGTATTACGATTAAATGAGCAAACAAAAGAGACACATTTTAAATTATATTCTCCGGATGTAGGCCTGTTATGTTCTGCATTTTGCGGGAGTAATACCGAAGAAACCAGAAAGGCCTTATTAGAGAATTATGTTATGCAGACGTTAACAGCAGGAGAGAGCTTTCAGTTACATTTCTGGGAATCGGAAGCGCAGGCAAAAATTGACTTTATCTTAGAAAAAAACGGAAAGGAGACACCTGTAGAACTTAGAGTTTCAACGAAAAATAAAGGAAAAAGTATTGCCTCTTACCAGACTGCAAATTGTAAAAAAGATGAGAAATATTACAGGTTTGGCTTTGAAAATTTTTATTCTACGTCTGTCGTGACATGTATGCCGTATTATGCTGTTTTTTGCCTAAAATAAATTAGGCAGAGAAGACAGAAGATGTTTTTTAATTATTACAATATTTTTACTTGCATTTTTTGTTCTAATGTGGTAGAATCTAATTGCACCGTCACTCAAGAACGATTTTAGGCGCACCGTATGAAAAATAAGTCACTTTATACAGGTGTAGAATCAGGTGTAAAGGGGTTGAAATGTATGAGTGATATTCGATTGCATGAAGGCGAATTAAATATCATGGAATTGCTTTGGTCCAATAAAGTATTGGCAGCAAAGGATATATCCAAAATTATTAAAGAATATATCGGCTGGGAAAAGAATACTACATATACTGTAATTAATCGTTTGATTGAGAAGGGGGCGGTACGCAGAGAAGATCCGGGATTCATATGCCGGGCGCTTATCTCTAAGCGAACAGTACAGAATATAGAAACAAAAGCATTATTGGATAAAGTATACAATGGATCGTTAAATAATTTTCTGGTAGAATATTTAAAAAACCAGTTATTATCACCGGCCGATGTGATGGAATTAGAACGCATTGTCAGTGATTATAAAATGTAGCTATATAGTAAAAAGCTATATTTTAGCTATATAATAACAACTGTATTGGTATGAATGCTTACTTTTTTTCACGTAGTGTAACTGCATTTTTGGCACTGCGTCGTCTTTCTTCCTCAATATCAGCGTAGTGCTTACGGGTCGTATTTACGTCTTTGTGACCGAGGACATCGGCTACTAAGTATATGTCACCGGTTTCTTTGTAAAGCTCGGTTCCGTAGGTACTACGCAATTTATGTGGTGTAATTTTTTTTACACTTGTCACAACTTTCGCGTATTTCTTTACGAGAACTTCCACATTGCGAACACTGATACGCTGCATGCGGTTTGATAAGAAAAAAGCATTTTCATGTCCTTCTTTTGGAACCATTTTCTTACGTTCTTCATAATAGGAGAGCAGAGCTTCTCTTACTTCATCCCCAAAGTAGACAAAAGATTCATACCCGCCTTTGCGAACAATATTAATGCGGTCGCTTGAAAAATCGATATCGTTAATATCGATACCAACACATTCTGACACACGAATCCCAGTACCAAGAAGAAGTGTTGTTAAGGCTAAATCTCTGGTCTTACTGGATTCATGGCGAACCTGTTGCTGCTTTGTCAGGCGGGTACCGCTTTCTACCTCATCTAAGAAATCAGCAGCTTCATTCGGTTCAAAGCGAATGATATTTTTTTCATGAATCTTTGGCATAGTTACCTGTAGCGTCGGATTTTCATCAATCAGACGATTGGCATGAAAATATCGATAGAATGTACGTAGGGAGGACAATTTACGCTTGATTCCACGTTCGTTATTGGTTATTTCTTTTCCTTCTTTATTTGTATACAGTTTCAGATAATCCAGATATTCTTCAATATCCATTGGTGTTAATTTTGTAAGTAAACTAAAGTCAATCTCTTTTAATGGTTTGTTCTGGTACAACGGATTGGTTGTAGAAATATACTCGAAAAAAACATGCAAATCAAACGCATAGGCAATGCGTGTGCGTGATGCGGTTACCGGTTCAATGCCGCGAAAAAAGGTGGTAACATATGGCGGCAAATCAGAAATCAATTCACGCAAACGTTTCGTATTTTGAATCGTTGTCTGTTCATGATAAGTACGTTGTTCCATTAGAAACCTCCGGCTAGAGCAGTACATACAAAATTGCGCTAAACCATAGTTTAACGAAATTTTGTATGCAAAATTAGTATTATATGATAATTCGTGATGGATTTATTATAAAATGCGGTCTGAGATACAGAACTGTTCAAATTATGCATCAATCAGACCGCATCGGTTTTATTACTTGAATTCCTTCAGCATATTAATAATTGCTTTGTGTTCTCGTTTTGAAATCAAATATTTGTAGCTATACAGAATAAATCCATCGACTTCATTTGTATTTCTTGAGTAGCGAATCATATTGCGAAGAACATTTTCGTTCTTGTGCCAATCCGTTCCTTCGGTTTTTATTCCTGCCTTATAGGCACCGACGCCTACATACAACTTGACATCAGGATTCTTCGCTGCGTCAATAAAGCGGTTTAAAATATCATTAAACGGATAAATACTATGGTCATTGCTCCAATAAAGCTGCGGACACAAATAATCGATATAGCCATCATGTCCAAGCCAGGTTTCAAAATCTACATAATATTTATCATCCGCCTTTAAGGCATCCATAAATCCTCCTGGACTGATACCGAATTTGACGTCCGGATTGATTTCTTTTACTGCCGAATAAATGTTTCTGATCAAGGTGTTAACATTTTCACGTCTCCAGTCGGCTATTGACATATATTCTTTGTTTTGGTTTATTTGGTCTTCCTTATACAGCTCATATTCCGGAGCATCAAAATTCTGCGTGTAATTCTTTCCTAATGCCGGATAAAAATAGTCATCAAAATGAATCCCGTCAACATCATAGTTTGCAACAATTTCTTTAATCCCGTTAATAATCAGGTCCTGGACCTCTTTTACCGAAGGATTATAGTACAGTTTTCCGGAATATGTAAGTACATTTCGGTCATTACTTTTTTTATTATCGGTTCGAAAGATTCTTGCAGGATTATCCTTACTAAGGTCTTTTACATTAGTTGAATTAGAGGTAATCCGGTATGGATTAAGCCATGCGTGAAATTCGAGCCCTCTTTTATGCGCTTCGTCCACCATGATTTTTAAAGGGTCGAATCCCGGGTCTTTCCCCTGGGTTCCGGAAACATAGCGAGACCACGGAAAATAGTCGGAATCGTACATTGCATCACCAAAAGGACGTACATGTACAACAACTGCATTCATATTCATTGCACATACTTCGTTAAACATTGTTTCAATGTGGGTCCGGAATTCTTTTTCTGTATATCCGGTTGTTTTAAAGTCAAGATATGCAATCCAAACACCACGAAATTCTTCTTCTGCTTCATGATTTTCTCCGAGGCGCTGAATGGTTACATAAGAATTACCTACTTCATCAGTGACTAAAAAGGAATATTTTCCTTCCTTTAACGTGAATGCTGCCGTATTGTAATGCTTTTCTGCAGTAGACCATATTGCATCCTTTGCCGATGCATAGGCACCTTCTACGCATTGAATGGAATTTATTTTTGAGATATTATCCTTGGAATTCGCGGTAACATAATAGAAATTGTTATTTTCTGATACAGTAAGTGCCAGTTCCGGTGCTTCGGCGTCGATGTTTGTTACCTCAAAGGAAATTAATGCTTCTTCTCCGTCTTCATTCATTGCGAATACAGAAAGATATCCATTTTGCTTTATAAAGAAGGAATACTCTCCTGCCTCATTTTTGGAAATTTCGGTTCCGTTTTGTTCATATTTGGTAAAATATACACTCTTGGCAACACGCGCAGTATCATATTTCAGCATTGTAAGCTCAGAAGAACTATTTACGGATATCTTTATTTCCAGGCAGTTTGTATAGGCGGTTTTGTTATATTCTGCAGATATCTGTAAGCTTGATGCTTTGACAGGTTGCTGTTTTCCTAAAGCAAAGCAGAATACAAGTATCGTAAGAAATAATAGAATCCATTTACTTTTTTGTTTGTGTTTCATACATTCATTCTCCAATCATGTTATACGTATTAATTTGGAAATTATCCGCTTATCGTCCGGTAGGATATTTATCAAAAATCTCGGATACTGCATCATAGAGAGCCTTTGCAGCTTTCTTCTGATAGGTGGTATCTCTGATTTTTTCAAAATCACTGTTGTTTGTAATAAATCCGCATTCCACTAAAACAGCAGGAACCGTGTTATTATGTATTACGACAAATTTATCTGCAACGATGCCCCGATTATTGGTTCCCCATGCATTGGACAACCGGTTCGCTATTGTTGTTGCTAATATTGAGCTGCACAGACCCGAGGCATTTTTGGTATTATTTGATTTCGAATAGTACACGCTGGTTCCTTTTACTGCTGAATTGGAATGGGCATTTACGTGAAAACTGATAAACAAGTCAGCCCCCACCATGGCCGCAAAGTCAGCTCGTGTCTGAAGAGCTATCTTTGTATCGTCTGTACGGGTGTAATATACCTTAATATCGGATTTATTAAAATATTCCGGGGCATACACATTAACCACATTAAAATTAACTGTTTTTTCGTATAAAGAGCCGCGGGAAGTTCCCGGATCGATTCCACCGTGGCCGGCATCTAACACAATAATTTTATCATAAATCTCTTTCGGGTCAGCAATTTTAACTCCGAGAAATCCGTCTGCCACTGTATAGGTGTACCCTTGAATTTTTGTGGTATTAAAGGTAATTACTGTAGTATTATTGGCAACCTTGTAACTGAATTGGATATTTTTTAACGTTTTAACAGGATTATAGGTGTCTTGTTCAGACAAAAAGCTCATATGGTTGCCCGGAATAGCGATTGTAAACCTGTTTTTATTATATTCGTCAGAGTCTGTTATTTTTTTGGAATCTGTCTTTTCCGGAAGGCGGATTACAAAGTAATCACGGGTAAATATGGCATCCGGTAAATAGGCAGAAATATCGGTTCCGGCAAATATATCGGTGTTTTCAGAAACATTCTCCTGGTTTGCTCCGGAATCGGAAGTACCTGTAAATCTTAAGTAATCCTGATACATACCATTGCTGTCAGTAAAATGAATTACACTTCCGTCCGGTGCAGCATATGTATAATAATGTAACTCTTTTTCTTTTATTATAATAATTCTAATCTGTTCTGTACCGTACAGATAGAAGTAATTTAGAAAAGAGGCCTCCGGATTGTAATTCGTTTTTCTGTCAAATGGATTTTGGAGACCGGAAATTACGATTTCCAGTACGTCAGCCTTGTCGGTAATCCGGATATTGTCCTCTGCTACTCCTTTTAAGTAAAGCGCATCAGAATTAATACAGGAATATGCCGAAACCATGGTGGGAACATGAAATCCTAAACTGTTAAAATGGTGAATAACCTGTTCATGTGCCTGATAGGAAAATAATTGTTTTCCGTAGGAGGCCGTGTCTGGCAAAACAGAGGCTGACGGTTCTTTTGATGAGGAGGTATCAGTGTCTTTTTCTGTAACAGCACCGGTTACCTGAAAAAATCCGGTTGATTTCTGATAAGAAACCTGATATCCCAAAGCCTCCGCTACAAAAACTGCGGGAACATATACACTTGCTTTGGCAGAATTCTGCGGAGTAATTAATCGCGGTACACTATCTAACAGATAGGCATCATCATTTATATAGGCTACCGGACTATCAAGAACAAGACGTACAATACAATTCCCCTTTTTAAATAAAATCAATCCACTACCTTCCGCATAAGCGTAGGAAGCCATCCCTGTGTTCTTAAAATACTCTTCTGCAGAAAAAAACACAGTATCCTGAATAATATATCCCGGATAATTTTTTGAAGTATATGTAGTATTGTTTAAAACAAAAACCGGTGTACCTGCATCATACTTTATTGGTTCATTTCCGTCATAAATGATGTTGGGGCGGTTAATGGACACGGTAGATGTGGTATCATTCCATATGTAGTCAAAACCTAACGCTTCTGCAAGAAATCGCGTCGGAACATATAAATGCTTCTCTGAAGAACCGTTAAAGGAATAAACAACCGGTGCGTTATTCATATACCGCTTTTCGCCGTTTACTGTCGCTTCGGTATTTCCAAGCGTCATTTTAATCCGATTTGGTCCGTAGGAAACGGAAAAAGTGTTTTTGCCGTCTATGTAATCACATGTCACGCCCAGTTTGTTTACAAAAATATCTTTTATGGGACCGACTGCTGCTCCGTTTGATAAAAGCAGACCCGGCGGAGTTTGGACTAACATTTCACCGTTTACCTGATAAAGAACCTGGTCTCTGGAATAATTAAAGGTATCGTCTGTAACGTAATTATGTACGGATAATACAGCGGCATTTGCCTGAAAGAAACCGGAATGAGCTGCGCACAAAGAAACAAACAGAATGCTAACGGTACATAAAGTTAAAAAATGAAGTACACACTTATATGTATATTTTGCTTTTGTTCTTTTCATAGAAAATAGTTGACCACCTTCCAAAGAATCATTTGATGCTATTTGTGTAAATAATTGTAAAAGACAAAAGTGTTATAAGTGTGTCAGATTGTTCTTTTGTAAAAAAACTTGTCATAAAACGCATGATATGGTATAGTTGATATGCAAAAATACAATATTGTCTGAGGAAAAGATTGGAAAGGGAAACATATGAAATTACAGCAACTGTTAAGTTATACGAGAAAAGCGGTGGATGACTACCGGATGATACAGCCGGGAGATAAGATTGCTGTAGGTATCTCCGGCGGCAAGGACTCGCTTGCTCTTTTATATGCTTTGGCGGGGCTGCGCCGGTTTTATCCGAATCCGTTTGAATTGTGTGCAATTACAGTAGATTTAGGCTTTGAAGGCTTTGATCTGAGCGAAATCAAAGCACTTTGTGAAAAGCTGGAGGTGCCTTATTATGTTCAAAAAACAGAAATAGGTGACGTTATATTTAATATCAGGCAGGAAAGTAATCCCTGTTCCTTATGCGCAAAGCTGAGAAAGGGAGCATTTAACGATAAGGCAAAAGAACTTGGATGTAATAAGTCGGCTTATGCACATCATAAGGATGATGTGATAGAAACAATGCTTCTCTCCCTGCTTTACGAAGGGCGATATAACTGCTTCTCTCCTGTCACTTATTTGGACCGTTCGGACATTACCCTGATTCGTCCGTTGATTTATGTGGAGGAGGCTGACATTATCGGATTTCAGCATAAGTACAATCTTCCGGTAAGAAAAAATCCATGCCCTGCGGACGGATATACTAAGCGTGCCGATGCGAAGCAGCTGGTAAAATATTTAAATGAAGAATATAAAGGCTCCAAAGAGAGACTGTTTCATGCAGTGACAGAAGGAATATTGCCGGCATGGAGAAAGCGAAACGCTACTGAAACAAAGTAGCTGTGTAACTCGATAAAAGTCTCTGCCTGCCTATTTCACATAATATTGAATTAAAAGATAAGTATCCGGATAGATGGTGTCTTCGTTCAAATGATTTATTTTTTTGATGGAACGAATAAAGTCAGGGATACTTTCTTTTTCTTTGCAGTAGTATCGCTCGGCAATTTTCCAGAGAGAATCATTTTCCTCAACACGGACAGAAACAATACGCTTCTCATAGGAATCGGTACTTTCGGCGCCTGCCTTCACAGACGGGGAAAAAAGAAGAATACCAAGAACCAGTAATACAATTCCAAGTGCTGCGGCAGAAATACGTAATAAGAAGGATTTGCGCTTTTGAATACGGCGCGCCTCTGCAATCTCACGAAAAGAACGATATTCTTCTGCGATGGCAATATTTAATGTGTTATCCATAAACAAACCTCCTGTCAAACAGAACATACTTTCTCGAACATCTGTTTATAATATAGCATACAAACATTTGTTTGTCAATATATAATTCAAAAAAATTCGAACAAAAGTTTGACAAACTGGCGTTCTGTATGATATACTTAATGTATGAAACGAAAGTTTGATCTATTAAGGAGGCACTCGCTTATGGGTTATGGTAAAATTACTGCTAAGCAGCAGGAAATCTTAGATTTTATGAAGGAGCGTATTTTGAACAAGGGATATCCGCCGGCTGTTCGTGAGATTTGTGAAGCGGTAAAGCTGAAATCTACCTCTTCCGTTCATGCACATTTAGAAAGTCTGGAAAAAAACGGTTATATCCGCCGTGATCCGGCAAAGCCGCGTGCAATAGAGATTGTAGACGATAATTTCAATATTACGCGCCGTGAGATGTCATATATCCCGGTAGTCGGTACCGTGACTGCGGGTCAGCCTATTCTTGCGGTAGAAAATGTCGAGTCCTACTTCCCGATTCCGACCGACTATCTTCCGAATGCCGAGACCTTTATGCTCCATGTAAAGGGTGACAGTATGATTAATGCTGGGATCTTTAACGGTGACCAGATTCTTGTGAAAAAGCAGAATTATGCGAAAAACGGAGACTTTGTCGTTGCTCTCATCGAGGATTCCGTTACGGTTAAAACCTTTTATAAGGAAGACGGCTTCTATCGTCTTCAGCCGGAAAATGATACGATGGACCCGATTATTGTAAATGAAGTTGAAATTCTCGGTAAGGTAATCGGGTTGTTCCGGGTGTTTTAGAGAGTTCTTATCTTCCGCTATTTATACATTACGTGTTAGTCGGAGCTTATATCAGGTATGTGAGAGGCTAGTTTATGATTGTTCATGATATTGAATTTCAGCTTAAGGATGGTCGCAATGCACTGATTCGCAGTCCTAAAGCTGAAGATATTAAGGGAATGTTAGAGTATCTCTTTATTTCAGCCGGTGAAACAGATTTTATTTTACGTTATCCGGAGGAATGCAGCAAATATACTCCGGAAGGAGAAAAAGAACTCTTTGATCGGGTAAATGCCTCCGATCATGAAGCAATGCTTGTATGTCTGGTTGAGGGAAAGGTCGCCGGAAACTGCCAGATATCATGGAGTAAAGGCATAAAAACCAGACACCGTGCAAGTGTAGCTATTGCTCTTTTAAGTGAATTTTGGAATCAGGGCATCGGGACGAAATTATTCGAGGAAATGATTCGTATTGCTGAAAATAATCCGGATATTCTGCAGCTTGAGTTGGAATTTGTCGAGGGAAACAGCCGTGCACGTGCTCTGTATGAGAAAATGGGATTTCGTATTACAGGTGTCAGACCGAATGCGATTCGTTTAAAAGACGGAATCTTACTGAATGAGTATTCCATGATTCGGGAAATTAAGAGATCATAAAATGAAATTGTAGGGCTGCCACTTTTACTGTGTGGCAGCCCTTTTTGCCTTTTATTGAGAAGCATTCTAACAAAAAAGAATGCAAAAAGCAAACAACGGTTGAACGTAGTTTTGAATCAACTTGCAGTTGCTTTAAAAGATTTATCGAATCCGTTCCGTAATTTCTTCATAAGTCCATTTCTTTGAAGGAAGAATTACGGCATGCTCCTCTCCTACGATTTCTTTTAAAATACGTAATTCCAGCTTCTGGCGATGTTCTAAATGCGCAATCAAATTTTCGAAGCTTTCCAGACCGTGCTTCTTTCCGTATGGCGAGTTTCTGATAAATTCCATCATTAGCTGATACCACACCGGATTACCATGAGTATCCGAACGCTCCTTTTGAATCACCTTGATATTGGATTTGATATCATCACTGTATAAGTACAGTAACCGGAAGTTTTTTGCTGCAACCGCTTTGTACAACTCCCGGTACAACTCCAGAATCTCGTCATCATTTAGCTGATGAAATAGTATCAGGTCTTCAATGAGATTCTGTAAAAAGGAGCATTCAAACACGTAACCTTCTCCCTGAAATGCATGATAACGGGATAAAATTATTTCTTTTACCTCGGAGAGAGGTCTGCGCCCGTTATAAATTTCATATGCCTCCAAATCCTTATGAAAGCCAGGTATATCCGTAAGAATCCGTGTGTAGGTAACAATGAAGTGTGCCCCTTCCTGCACAGTATTTGCCCTGATTTCATCCGTAATGGCATCATAACGCTTCAATACACTCCGGTACTGCTCCTTTGTAAGCCATGCACACCATGCAAGCTCCACCGGGGAATAATCGCCCTCTTTACATACCTTAAGTTCAGGATTCTGTTTTACGATTTCCTGTAATAACGTTGATTTTCCGGAGCCCTGCAGGCCCTCAATCCAAATATTTTTCATATTACTCCCCGCATTTCGCAATCTGTTTGGATTTAGCATTTCAACCCTCATGCGAAATGCTACAGATGCGACACAAAGTGTCGCGTGAAAAATATTATATTTTTCACACTACCTCACTATAAGCTCTCCGGCGCTACTGCCTTACCGTCTCTCCAGATACGCTCCAAATCATAGAATAAACGGTCTTCTCTGGAGAAAATGTGAATTACAACGTCGTTAAAGTCCATCAGAATCCAGCCGGAGGACCGAATCCCCTCCACACGCTCCGGATGAATCTTAATTTTTGCAAGCTCCTCTGTCACCTGGTCTACCATTGCCTCTACCTGGGAGGAGTTGGTGCCGTTTGCGATGACAAAGTAGTCTGCGATGACGGAAATTTCGGAAATATCAATGATTTTGATATCCTCCGCTTTTTTATCATCTAACGCCTTATAAGCGATTTTCGCAATTTCTTTAGCTCTGTCGGTCATTTGGTTCCCTCCTGTATTTGTTTGTAATTATCATTTATGCCTGTCTTGAAAATACAAAGCCTGCCAGTGTACATTTTTCAATAAACGAAATACGTTTTCACGATGTTATTCATACCGTTTCTGATACTCTTTAAAGGTATCCGCCGTGGTCATATCTATCTCCTGTCCGGATTCACCGAGATATCGAAGTGTATTTTTTAATGCCAGATAGACTGCTTTATCGATATCCTGAAATGCAATTCGCCTGATTTCGTTTAAATCCGGTGTTGTCGGCTGGGTACGGAACGGCTCCAGATAGTCCGCAAGAAACACGACTTTTTCTAAATCGGTCATTCCCGGACGCCCCGTGGTATGATAGGAAATCGCGGAAAGAATTTCTTCATCCGTAATGAAATACCGCTTTCTTGCGTAATATGCTCCAAGTTTCCCGTGGAGTAAAAAGCCGTTGCGACGCTCTACCTCTGTTACCGGAACAGAATACTTCTCACAATCCGAAACCAACTGCTCATCCGAATACGCCTTTGCACAGTCGTGAAGAATTCCCGCAATCAATGCGTGTTTCGGGTCATATCCTAAAGAAACATAATAAGCTGCTGCAAGATGTGCCACTGCCACGGAGTGTAAATAACGCTTTCGCGGTAAGATACGCTGCATCTCCGCATCCAACTCGGAAAAGGTTACTTTAGAGAACAGCCGGTTTTCCTGAAGATATGCATATACGCGGTCCGGCAAATATTGCTTTACCCGCTCCGGTTCTCCGGTAAAAAATGCTTCTCTAATCTCGTTGGAGGAAATCGGATAATCATCTAATACCACCGTATTGATATCGGCTTCCGGGAACTGCTTACGTAAGGAAGCTGCTGCGAAAATGACCTGCTCCTCTTCATATCCGGCCCTGCCTGCCGCAAGAAGGGATGCCAGCTCCAATATTCGTTCCGGTCGCCGCCAGCTTAAGAAATTCACCAGCGAATCTCCGCCGATGATAAAATAAAACCTCACATCCGGGAACTCCTTTGTCAAAAGCTCCAGTGTATCTGCGGTGTAAGTAAGCCCTTCGCGCGTAAGCTCAAAGTCGGAAACGATAAACTTCGAATTTGCTTTTGCAGCCAGCCTCGTTAAATAAAGGCGTTCTTCCTCGGAAAGCATGGCAAAATGCGACTTGTGTGGCGGGAGCTTTGACGGCATCAGCCACACTTCCTCCAGACCGTACTGCTCCATTGCTGCCGAAGCAAGGGCTAAATGGCCGTTATGAATAGGGTTAAAGGTTCCGCCGAGAATTCCGATTTTCTTCATAGTAGCTCCATTCTGCCGCGTATTTTCAGGAAACTCCGATAACACGGCTAACGATAGAAAATTTTCCCTACTTCGGGAGAACGATTTTTCTTTTTTCCGGCTGTCTTGCCTCACGATACAGGACAATCTTTTTCCCGATGACCTGTACTACCTCGGAATCGGTATTTTCCGCAATGGCGTATGCAAGCTCTTTCGGCTCGTCCATACAGTTCTTTAAGACTGAAATCTTAATCAGCTCTCTTGCCTCCAATGCTTCTTCCACACCGTCCAGATATTCTGTGGTAAGACCACCCTTTCCAATCTGGAAAATCGGGTCCAGGTTCATGGCAAGTCCTTTTAAATATGCTCTTTGTTTTGTTGTCATAATTTACACTATCCTCATTTATTTATAATAATCAAATTGCAGACCATACATACGCACGGTATCGCCGTCCTTGATGCCCATTGCCTCCAGCTCATCCAGAATACCGTTGTTCTTTAAGAAATTCTGGAAGAATTCAAAGCCCTTTTCGGAATCGATATTCGTGTAGCCAAGCATCTTTTCGATGCGAGGACCTTCTACCACATACATATTTTCTTTTTCGTCGTACTCTACGGTATACGGCTCGTTCGGTAATGTTAAGGTATCTAAGGAGAATTCGCGCTCAAACACAATCGGTTCCTCTTTTGTCTCTTTTAACAGCTCCGCAACGGCATACAGAAGTTCTTTTACTCCCTTGCCGCTGACTGCAGAGATGGAATATACCGGAATATTTTCTCCGGCAAAGGCATCCCGCAAGCGGGAAACCGCCTCTTCTGCCTCCTCCGGGAGCATCACATCTGTTTTGTTTGCGGCAATAATCTGCGGTTTCTTTGCGAGATTCGTATCGTAAGCCGCGAGCTCTGCATTGATTGTCTTAATATCCTCTACCGGATCACGGCCTTCCGTAGATGCTACATCTACCACATGAATCAGCACACGGGTACGTTCCACATGACGTAAAAATTCATGGCCGAGTCCGATTCCCTCGGAGGCACCCTCTATCAGTCCCGGAATATCGGCAATGACAAAACCGTTCCCGTTTTCCATATCGACTACGCCAAGATTCGGATTTAAGGTGGTAAAATGGTAGTTTGCAATTTTCGGTCTTGCATTGGTGACACGGGACAAAAAGGTGGATTTTCCTACATTCGGAAAGCCAATCAGACCCACATCAGCAATTACCTTTAATTCCAAAATAACATTCAGTTCCTGCGCATCCTGACCCGGCTGCGCATACTTCGGCACCTGCATGGTAGCGGTAGCGTAATGCTGGTTTCCCTTACCGCCGCGTCCGCCCTTTAAAATCACCTCACGACGATTGTCATGGGACATATCCGTAATGACCTTGCCGGTTTCTTTTTCCTTAATAACGGTTCCTTCCGGCACCTTTAAAATCTTATCGGCACCGTTTCTGCCGGTACAGCGGTTGGTTCCGCCGTTTTCGCCGTCTTCCGCGCAGTATTTCCGGATAAAGCGGTAATCGGCAAGCGTATTTAAGCCTTCGTCTACCTCGAAAATAATATCTCCGCCTTTGCCACCGTCACCGCCGTTCGGACCGCCTGCCGCCACAAACAGCTCACGACGGAAGCTGACGCTGCCGTCTCCGCCTTTGCCGGAACGTATATAGATTTCTGCTCTGTCTGCAAACATAAAGCCTCCTTCAAAAAATACGAAAAAACCCCAAATTCATTTCGAAAAAGAATTCAGGGTTTATCGTGTCTCATTAAGTCAGGACTTATTCAGCATCAACCGGATATACGGAAGCCTGCTTCTTGTCGCGTCCCTTTCTCTCGAATTTTAAAACACCGTCAACCAGTGCGTATAATGTATCGTCGCCGCCGCGGCCTACATTTACACCCGGATGAATCTTGGTACCACGCTGTCTGTAAAGAATGTTGCCGGCAAGTACGAACTGACCGTCAGCACGCTTAGCGCCAAGGCGCTTGGACTCGGAATCTCTGCCGTTCTTCGTGGAACCTACACCCTTTTTATGAGCGAAAAACTGAAGGTTCATCTTAAACATGACCTATACCTCCTTATGAATTCTGAAAAACAATACGTAAATACTTCTCTCCGTACTCCTCCTGAATGCTCTGCAATCCCAAGATAAGAGATTTCAAAAGCAATGTTGTCTCAGGACTCGGTTCGGAAACGATTCTGAAATCAATCATCCCTTTCTTTTCATCCTCACTGTAGTCAAACACATCCGAGGTAAAGGAATGAATTGAATTCATGGTGTTCATTACCAGTGCCGAAACCGCAGCACATACAATATCTTTGCCATGCTTCGCATAGCCTGCATGTCCTTCGGACGAAAAACCGGTAACGGACTCTAAATTGACTTTGACATTCTGCTCGATTTCTTTTGCATAAAATGTAATTGTAATCATACGATACAATAATTAAGCGTTAATCTTGTCAATCTTAACCTTGGTGTAAGCCTGTCTGTGACCATTCTTCTTATGGTATCCGGACTTTCTCTTATACCGATAAACAATAACCTTCTTTGCTTTGCCTTCCTCTACTACGGTAGCGGAAACACTTGCACCGGCAACGGTCGGATTTCCTACGGAAAGGGAACCGTTATTTACAGCAAGCACACGGTCAAAAGTAACCGTATTACCAGCCTCCACGCCGAGCTTCTCAACCTTAATCACGTCGCCTTCGGCAACTTTGTACTGTTTACCACCTGTTGCAATGATTGCGTACATATGGCACCTCCTATTTACAATACTCGCCAACTGTGGTGTCTGTTCTTAAAAAAGGACAGAACTTGAACCTCGTTGTGCGGCACACTAGATTACTATAACATGGTTTACAAGCGATGTCAAGCATTTTTTCATAATTTTAGCGTCATTTTTTGATATAACTTTACGATAACTGTATGATAAAATTTCCTATTTATTTTTTGGGAATTTTCACTTGATTATCAACACCGTCGACGATTTTTCCGTCCATAACCAGTTTTTGAAGGACCTCAAAAGCTTCACCATCGAGCTTGCCTTTTTCTACATCAGATTTCATAATATCTAGGGCTTTTTCAAAACTAAAAGCTTTTCGATAACAACGGGCTGTTGTTAATGCATCAAAGATATCTGCAACCGCCATAATACGACTTTCTATCGGAATTTGCGCTCCCTTAATTCCGTCCGGATAGCCACTTCCATCTAATTTCTCATGATGCCATCTTGCGTAGTTGGCATTCTTGCTTCCCAGATAAATTTTTAACATGTCATAGGATGCTGCCGGATGTTTTTTGATTTCTTCAAACTCTTTGTCAGTCAGCTTATCCGTTTTATTCAAAATGTGCTCCGGCACAACCACCTTTCCAACATCATGATATGCAGCAGATAAATAATAGTTGTAGTTTGCATTTTCCGGACACATTATTTGCATCATTAACATAGAGTATTTGCCCACACGATAGTTATGGCCCTGCAAATAACTGTCCTTTAATTCTACTTTGGTTACTGCTTCTACAAGTTCGCGCGGAGTGTTGTCAAAATCCGGTTCAATGTCATTATGAATTGCAAAAAGGTCAGAATCCTCCAGGGCCCAAATCGAAAAGTTATCCTCCGGCATGACTGTTATGCAACCGCCCTGGGGAATCGTTACCTTTTCCTCCCCTAACCAAAATTCCAGACAACCTTTTACTACAATATAACAAACAGTTTTCTTTTCCCCTTCTCTGCGAATCGGTTGTTCCAGACTTTCCATTAGGCTTGTACATTTCTTTAAATGAAAACAATCTATCGTCATACCATTGCCGGAATAGATTACTTTTGCTTCATCCTTTTCAGAATTCACTATGGAATCAATTCTGTTAATTAAGTATTCCATTACATTTCCTCCATGTAAACTATACTCATCATTAATCATAATAACATAAGAAAAACCAGAAATAAACCCTTTGAAAAAATTTATTCCTGGTACATTTTCTTATATTAATTTTTCCGATTCATTTTACAGCAGGTTCTTTCTCAGCTCCTCCGGACTCTGCGGATGCAGATAAGCCGGTGCGATATCAAGCACGGTCTTACAGCCGTACTGGCCTTCCTTAGCAAGGCGGTATGCCGCTCTTGCATATGCGGTCAGAACACTTGCGGTAAATTCCGGATTGGAATCAAGCTGTAAGCGGTATTCAATCACATTTTTATACTCATTTGCAGCTCCGGTGGTGCCGGAACGGAATACCATGCCGCCGTGCGGAATGCCGCTGTGGTCACGCGCAAGCTCCTCCTCGGTAATAAAATGTACCGTGGTATCATAGTCTGCAAAGTAATTCGGCATTGTAACGATTGCCTGCTCGATTGCGGCAAGGTCTGCGCCCTCTTCTGCTACAACGAAGCACTCTCTGGTATGCTTTTCACGGGTAGAAAGCTCCGGATTCTCTCCTGCACGCACGCTTGCAAGCGCGGAATCTACCGGAATCGTGTACTGCTTTGCATCCTTTACGCCCGGAATCCGGCGGATGGCATCGGAATGACCTTGGCTTACGCCCTTGCCCCAGAACGTATAGTCATGACCATTTGGCAGAATTGCCTGACCGTAGCAACGGTTCAGGGAAAACATACCCGGGTCCCAGCCGACGGAAATCACGCTGACCTTCTTTGCTTCCTTACTTGCTGCATCCACATTTGCAAAATGCTCCGGAATACGTGCATGGGTATCAAAGCTGTCGATGACATTAAAATACTTTGCAAGCTCCGGTGTCTGTACCGGCAAATCATTGGCACTGCCGCCACATAATATCATAACATCTATTTTATCCTGCATCTTAACCGCATCTTCCATCGCGTAAACCGGAACTCCGGTACGCGTTGTGATGCTTGCCGGGTCACGTCTTGTAAATAAAGCCACCAGCTCACAATCCGGTGAAGCACTTACTGCATTTTCTACACCGCGACCAAGATTACCGTAACCTGCAATTGCAATTCTTATTTTCATAACCGTTATCCTCCTAAAAAAGATGGCTTTATTATAATCCTGCCGGAATAAAATGTCAATCACAAATTGTATACAATTATACAAGTATCTGAAATGTTTTATTTCCCTTCAATTGACATTGTATGTTCCCTGTGCTACAGTCTGGTTGTGGACAATGATTTGTTTAAGTTTTTTTGATTAATACTTTTACACCCGAATGCTACTAAGAAAAAGCGAAAAACGAGAGGATATCTGCTATGAATAAAAAAAATATTACACTGCTGCTTACGATAGCAATGCTTTCTTTGACGGCCTGTTCCGGCGTTTCCGATAATACGCCTTCTACCGGAACAAAGCTTCCGGCTGACGAAGTGACACAGCCCGTTCCTACCTCGGAAGTGCCGGATGCTCCGGTAACGGGTGTTATTCCGGAAGTGACTCCGAATGTAACGCTCTCTCCAACTCCGGCTATTCCCGTTGAGACTCCGACCGAAGCGCCTTCTCCGTCAGAGGTACATACCTTAGAGGAAATCCGAAGCCTCTTTTTGGAGGCTATGACCAGACTGGAATCTGAAGTGAAACTAGATGTAAGTGATATGGTTTGGACCTATGGGATAGAAATTGATATAAAAAATGTCTACTCTTCCGTTTTGTCGGAGCATCAAGAATTGAAATATACCTATGATATTGCGGTTTCCGTTACAGGAGATACGGCAGTTTGCACTTTTTCCTATATGCCGTATAAGACGGGTGCCTATGATAACGGCGTTCCTTCCGGAAGCCATATTGTCGGCTCCCTGCATGATGCCGTTGTTATGGCACAGAGCATGAATAACGGCACGGAACGGCTTCCGATTGCCATTACGGATGCAACGCTTGCGGTTGATGATATTTGGAGAGCACTTTCGCAGGCCGGCTACGGCTGGATTAGATATACGCCGAATAAAGACTGCACTGAGATTATTGCCACGCCGCCTGTAGGGAAAGCTCTATCTGAATGCGTTGACGCAATAAATGAAAGCTTTGTGCTATGCGGAGAAGTGCTTTCGTCGGTCGTGACCGATGGGATGACACCGGAGGAAAAGATTAAGGCCGCCTACTCCTACCTTCCCCAAAATACTGCCTATGACTTCCGTTATTATACAGACCGTAACAGTATGCCATACGAATCGACCGTTGCTCTTGGTGCATTAAAAGACGGTCTGGCAATCTGCGGCGGCTATGCCCAAGCCTTTGAAATGCTTCTGACAATGCTCGGGGTTGAAAATTACACGGTTTCCGGCGTATGCAGCGGAGAATATCATATGTGGAATTATGTAGTGCTGGACGGAGTGGGCTACTATTGCGACCCGACTGCAGACCGCGGTGGCATAAGTAACCACTTTATGCTGACAGAAGAAGAACTGACAGTCCATGGCGGTTACACATGGAATCCGGAGCGTTATAAGGCATTGCAGAAATAGCTGCTTATTTTCGTTTACGGAAGCACTCTGCTTTCTACTGCCTCACGGATGTAATCCTCTACCTTCTGTTTCGGAATTCCCAGTGCAACCGCAAGCTCTCCGTACAAGAAATCTTCTGCCAGCCTTAAGTAACGCTCGTCTAAGCCGATAATCTTTTGTCCCTTGGACAAGCGTGTCTGCTTACGAAGATATAACGTCTTGATGATACGCACGTAATCCTCACAGGTATTTTGCTTTAAGCATTCCTTATATGTATGCTCACGCTGCTTTTCATTTTCCACCCAGACAAGGTCTAAGGACGGAATCCTGTTAATCAATGCGTGAGCTTCTTCTGCGGAAAGTGCGGCACGAAGCGCAACCTTATGATTGTCAACAGGAATGTAGACAGTACTGGACTCCGCATACACCGGCTTTAAAATGTAATACAGGCGATCTTTCGGAGTATTTTCCATATTTAGGGTTGTTATGTCTGTAACCTTGCAAATTCCGTTATTTCTACAAACTACATATTCACCTTTTTTAAACATTTTTCAACCTCCAAATCCGTATCAAAACATAATAACCTGTTTTTGGGGAAATTGAAGCGCCTGTTCCCGTAAATAAAGGAAAGGCGCTTACATCAACTCTTCTTTGATAGTGATTATAACATGAAAAGGTTGAAAATGTCAGTGTTAATTTTTTGACAAAACATTTTTGTGAAAAATGCGCATGAATTTAAAAGGAAATCATTTCATTTATAAAAATAACATGAATTTAGGATAACATCTCGTGCAACGGTTTCTTGACTTTCTTTCTCGTCAACTCCACCAAACGCAGTCCTGTCATATCTACCACATTGACTGGTATTCTGTCCTTTGCCGCAAACTCTCTTAGAAGGTTCATCAGTTTTTCGTTATATACATCGGATTCCATATTGATGAAATCAATCAGAATCATACCGGACAGGTTTCTCAGACGAAGCTGGCGCATACACTCCCTTGCCGCTTCCTCGTTAATTTTATAAAAGACCTCATCTCCTGCTTTCCTGCCGTTAATTGCCTTCCCGGTATTGACATCAATAACTGTCAGAGTTTCAGTAGGCTCAATCACAAGAGAGGCGCCGGATTTTAACCAGACGTGCTTCGAAAGAGCCTCTTTTTCCAGCTTTTGCAGGGAATATAAGGATGCCAAGGGGAGGTTTTCATCCTTGTAGAAACGAAGCTTCCCTGTATCCTCCGGCTGAAATTGTGCGGTATAGTCGGAAAACGCCGAAAATATATCTTCATCATCCGTTACAACCTCTGTGAGTTCCGACTCCGGCAAATCCCGTAACAAATCAATATACCACGGAAAACTTTTGTAAATCAGGCTGCCCTTTGTTTTGTGCACTCCTGTCGTGCAGATTTCGCGATAGAAAGAAACCAGTCGGACTTCTTCCTCCTTTAACTGCTCATTCGACGCCTGTAGTGCATTAGTCCTGACAATTAATCCGTAATTTTCATTTTCTGAATTAGAAAATAGGACTTTTAGCCTATTAATGTCCTTTTTCTGTCTGATTTTGTTGGAAAGCCGTACTCCCTTCATTCCGTGTACCAATACCAGATATTTGCCCGTCAGCTGTAGTTTTCCGGTCACGGAAGGCTGTTTTGTCTTGATGTTTTCCTTTTCTACCTGCACAAGTACATAATCTCCCATACAAAGTCTGTCGCTGTTTGCATGAGGACCGAACAGATAAGAGGTCTTCTCTTTTAAAGAACAATAGCATATACTCCCGTCCTCTATTTCGATAAAGGCAGCGTCTATGTTTTTTACGATATTATTTACGTGTCCCATATAAATATTTCCGAGTCGGGACGGCGTATCCGCGGGTTCGGCATAAAACTCCAGCGGCTCGTTTTTCTCATCAAACAGCACGGAATACACAAAGCGGTCTCTTTTGGTAACAACCAGGCGCATCTTATCTTCTCCTATAAACTATAGCCCTTTTAAATATAAGGGCGTTCTATCTGCTATAAGCGCTTTAACTCCGGGGCTTCTCCGGTATACATATCAAGTCTGTGAATCTGCCAGTGCAGGGAGTCGGTATCCTCGCAGCCCAAGAAAAGTGCAAATGCTTCCATCACAAGCTCCGGTTTAATATTATCCGCACTTCCGGCAGACACACGGAGCGGCACGTAAAACCAGTCATTCCTCTTGTAAAGCTCTTTTAACTCTCCTGTAAAATCAGGAATTGTTTCAAGCTCATAGTAATCCGTACCTGCGATGTGTGGTGTAATTTCTGTCATTGCATCGGACTCTGCGACTTCATAATAGTCGGTTCCGTACAGAAAAGGTTTTAAATCTATGGAAGTCTCTGTATTTGACTTTTTCACTTTCTTAACAACCGGAATATTTCTTTGCCCGTAGAATCTGGCCCATTCCGAGCGTAATTCTTTCCCGTTTTCCGAAATTCTGCAATCATTGCTTTGTTTTTTGAAAACCAGATAATCCGCCGCTGTTACTAAAGACATGGCGGTTTCTCTTTTTCTGCCGTTTAAAGACTCCGGAAGGATTCGACAGGAAAGCACTGTAAACCCCTCTACCATTGCTTCGTTCAAACGGTCAACGATTTCCTTGGGGGTATACTCCGTAGTCAGCTCCATATCCATGTATTCCCCTTCGCTTGTAATACCGACACCGAGCGGGGAGGCAAAGGACATAATCTGATGCGGATGAAAGCCCTGGGAGTAAGCTATCTTCAGTCCTGCTCTGCGGACTGCCTTCTGGAAATAACGCATGACATCCAGATGACCGATAAACTTTACCGCACCGTATTTTGCAAAACGTATTCTGACATTCATACTTTCTCCTCCATTTTAACAGTCTGCTATCAAAGTCTCTGACGGAATACTTTCTCCGGCTTCGTTCCGTGGCTCATAACAAACACCGCCGTGGAACTGTGCGGCACCACAGCCGGCACAGCGCTTACGGCAATTCGGGGTCACAGCTTCCTGTTTACTCTTTTCGTATTCTCGATATAAGAAATTTCTGGAAATACCGGCGTCGATAAAATCCCATGGGAAAAGCTCATCCTTATCACGCTCTCTGGAGGTATAAAACTCTAAAGAGAGTCCGGTCTTTTCAAACTGCTTCATCCAGATATCATTTCTGAAGTATTCCGACCAGGAATCAAAGAGACACCCATCCTTATATGCACCCTCCAAAAGTGCCGCACAGCGTCTGTCTCCGCGGGCAAATACACCCTCTAACATCGTGATGTCGGAGTCATGCCAGTTGTATTTAATGCTCTTTGCATTTAACTGCTCCTTAATGGCGGAAGAAAGAACCTTTCTGGCTCCCTCAAACTCTTCTGCGGTCGCCATACGCACCCACTGAAACGGGGTAAACGGCTTCGGTACAAAGAAGGAGGTACTTGTGGTAATCTGTACCTTTCCCTTACGTTCGGATTTCGGTATCGTGTCATAATAGGTCTTTGCAATGGCATTGCTAAGCTCTGCAATGGCGCGGATATCTTCTTCCTGTTCTCCCGGAAGACCGAGCATGAAATACAGCTTTACCTTATTCCAGCCGCCCTTAAAGGCTTCTGTCGCACCGTCTAAAATCACGTCCTCGGTTAAGCCTTTATTAATGACATTACGCATTCTTTGGCTGCCTGCCTCCGGGGCAAAGGTAAGACTGGATTTTGCAATATCCTGTACCTTGCTCATAACATCCAGGGCAAAGGCATCAATTCGAAGAGACGGCAGGGAAATATTAACACCGTCATTCTGGAACGTATCAATCAGATAATATACAAGCTCCTTCAAACAGGAATAGTCACTGGAACTTAAGGAGGACAGAGAAATCTCCTCATGTCCTGTAGAGCGTAGCATCTTGGTTGCCAGTTCCTTTAAAAACTCCACGTTTCGCTCACGTATCGGACGGTAGAGCATACCTGCCTGGCAGAACCGGCAGCCTCTGATACAGCCGCGCTGGATTTCCAGTACCACACGGTCCTGAATTGCACGGATAAACGGAACCAGCGGCTTTTCCGGGTAGAAGGTATCGGAAAGTTCCATCTCTACCTGCTTGCGTATTTTTTTCTTTGCATGAATATTATTCGGTTCAAAAGAAGCCAGTGTACCGTCCGCATTGTAGGTTACATCATAAAACTGCGGTACATACATGCCTTCAATATCGGCAACAATTTCCAGAAATTCCTTTCTCGTGCCGCCTTTTGCCTTGTGTGCCTTATATTTGTCCAGAATTTCATAATAAACCGTTTCGCCCTCTCCGATATAGAAGAAGTCAAAAAAGTCAGCCAAAGGCTCCGGATTATAGGCGCACGGACCTCCGCCGATTACAATCGGGTCGTCCTCGGTACGGTCTGTCGCATGTAACGGAATCCCGGAAAGATCCAATATCTGCAAAATATTTGTATAACACATCTCATACTGTAACGTAATTCCGAGAAAATCAAAGTCCTTTAACGGTTCCTGAGACTCCAGGGCAAACAGCGGAATATTTTTTTCTCTAAGTTTTTTATCCAAATCAGGCCATGGGGAATAAACACGTTCACAATACGTGTCGTCCCTTTTATTAAACATATCGTATAAAATCTGAATGCCGAGATGGGACATTCCGACCTCGTATACATCCGGAAAGCACATACAAAACCGGATATCGACCTCTCTCGGATTCTTTTTCACCATATTTACCTCACCCCCGATATATCTGGCCGGCTTGTCCACTGCCATCAAAATCTCATCGGAAAGCGCAAGTTTACGTATATAATTTGTTGTATCTGCCATCATAAACCTCCTGTCTTCCGACAGTATAGCACATTCTGACGATTCCGTAAAGAATCCGCCGGAATTATAGTTGAATTTCTTAGCGAACTACGCTATACTTAGTTCGTAAAAGATATTTTGTTACGAATGATTGGAGGTTATGATTATGCCGTGGTGTCCGAAGTGTAAAACGGAATATCGGGAGGGAGTTACGCATTGCGCCGATTGTAAAACAGAATTGGTCGCTGATTATAAGGAGGTTCTTTTACAGAACGCTACTGTTGTTCTTGCAAAGGTAGATGCAGAGCATCGGGTCTTTACCGAAAAGCTTCACGATTTTTTGGAATACTCGGGGATTTCATCCGTTGTACTTTCCGAAGGAGAGATGCTTGGTGTATATGTTGCACCGGAGGACTTAAAAAAGGCAAAGAAATGCTTTAAAGCCTTCTATTCCGTAGAAACAGAGATGGTAATGCAGCAGGCGGAAGAAGCTGCATTCTTAAAAGGGGAAGAATACGACAATTATTTTGGAGATGAAGAGGCGGACGAACCGGAAGAGGAGGAAAATGGTGCCTGCCCGCAATGTCAGGACAAGACCATGTCTCATTCCAGGAAAGCTTCTGAAAAGAATTTTGTCAGTGCAGCTTCCCGTTATGAAGACTATCGTTCTTCCGGGTTTACATTTACAATACTCGGAGGTTTTGGAATCGGCTTTGCATTCTTAAATTTTGTTGGAGTGATTTCCCTGTTTGGTTCCGTATTTTCTTCTTCTGTTTTATTTATTATGTTTTCGATTTTTCTCGGACTCGGCATTTTCTCATTTGTTAAGGCCGGGAAATTAAAGGAAGATGCAAAAAATGAGCAGGAACAGATTGCTACCGTAAAAGCCTGGTTACAGGAAAATATTACCGATGAGGTACTTGCTTCCCTGCGTGCCGACGGCTCTTACGAGGATGAACCGAAAACAGCAGAACTCCTCTACCTTGACTATCTGGACCAGCTGCTTGATAAAGTACTTGTTGCATTTCCTGCAATAAATGCTTCTTTGGCAGAACAATTGATAGAGGAATTCTGCAATCAGAACCTTGAATAACTTGCCTATGCTTCCGGATCTGCAAACAACTCCCGGACTTCTTCTTCCGTCAGTTTGTTTAAAAAGGTTTCTCCGGATTCAATAACCGCATGGAACAAATCCTGTTTCTTTTGCTGCAGGCGGTATATTTTTTCTTCTATGGTGCCCTTTGTCAAAAGCTTGATGATGTGCACCTTCTTTTCCTGACCGATACGGTGTGCACGGTCGGAGGCCTGGTCTTCCACCGCAGGGTTCCACCAGGGGTCAAAATGAATGACAGTATCGGCGCCGGTCAGATTCAGACCGGTGCCGCCTGCTTTTAAGGAAATCAGAAATAAATCTCCCTCTCCGGCATTAAAGCGTTTCACATAATCCTGTCGTTCGAAAGGCTTTGTGGAACCGCACAAATAAAAGAACGGTATCTCGGCGTCAGCCAGCTCATCTTTTAATAGTTCAAGCATTGAAGTAAACTGCGAAAAAACAAGAATCCGATGTCCGTTTTCCCGCAATTCTTCTAATATCTGCAGGAACAGAGCAACCTTTCCGCTTCCGCCCTCGTAGTTTTCCAGAAACATACCCGGATGACAGCAGATTTGCCGAAGCCTTGTCAGTGCCGCAAGAATCTGCATACGGCTCTTCTCGAAACCAACGCGGGAAATTTCTCCCGAAATCTCATTTCGGGCCTGTTTTGCATAAGAAAGATACAGCATACGCTGCTCCTGTGTCAGTTCTGTTACAAGCTTTGTCTCAATTTTATCCGGCAATTCCGTCAGTACATCCTTTTTCATTCGTCGTAATAAAAACGGCTTGATTCTCCGGTTTAATTGCTGCAAGACCTCTTTTTCGCCTTTTGCGGCAGGACGTTCAAAGCGTTTTGCAAACCGGGTGTAGGAAAACAGGTAGCCCGGCAGAATAAAGTCAAATATAGACCAAAGCTCTGATAAGGAATTCTCAATCGGTGTACCGGTCAGGGCAAATCTGGTTTTTGCATGTAACACTTTAACCGAACGCGCGTTACCCGTCATTGAATTTTTAATAAATTGTGCTTCATCAACAAATATCGTGTGAAATTGTTTTGTCTCGTAAAACGGCAAATCTCTCCGCAACAACGGATAAGAGGTAATATACATGTCACATTCTGTTGAAGCTGTTAATAACAGATGGCGTTCCTCCGGTGTTCCCTGTATGATTTTAACCCGGAGGAAGGGTGCGTAATTTTCCACTTCATCCAGCCAGTTATAGACCAGAGAGGTCGGACATATGACGAGAAACGGGGTTTCGGAAAAAGTAGTTTCTTCCAGAACTGATACCATATAAGTAATTGCCTGTAAGGTTTTTCCAAGCCCCATATCATCAGCCAGAATGCCGCCAAACCCGTTGTCGGCCAGCATACGCAGCCAAGAAAAGCCGGTTTTCTGATAGCCGCGAAGCGGAATCTGTATCTTCTCGGGGATCCGATAGCTCTGTGTTTCCGGGGAATGAAGCCGCTCTAAAAATGCAGAAAAATTCTCTCCCTTTGTAACCTCAAATCCATATTCCTGAGGAGCAGACTCCAGATAAATGGCATGGCTCTTTGGAATTCTTAAAATCCCGTTTTTATCAAAGTCACGATACGACAGATTCATATTGTCCAGTAAATACCCGGCCTTACGCCACATATCGTCGGTTAAATCAACAAAACTTCCGTCAGCTAAACGGTGATATTTTTTCTTTTGACGGTACGAATAAAAAATCGAACGCAGTTCTTCTCCGGAAATATCATCGTATTGGAATTCAATTTGCAGTAAATCTTCTCCCGGCGGCAGTGAAATACCCATCTGTACTGCATTATTCTTCCGTAACCGCAGCCTTGCAAAATCTTCCGAAGAGAACAACTCCGCATAGTTCGAAAGCTCGGAAAGCCCTTCGGTCAACAATGTATATATTTCGTCTTCCTGTTTTAACAGATAAAAACCGTTGTGTGGTTCAAAACCGTAAGAAGCAAGAACAGAACAGAGCTTCTCTTCTTTTTCTTTTTCACGCACTAAAATATACCCTCCCGTTACCGGAGGTACATCGAACATATTAAATTCATACTCACCATAGATACAGGATACCCTTGCCTGGATTCCGTCATGAAACAAATCAAAATAGATGCTTGCGGAAAACGGAAGGGTCAGATAGCGGTCCTTTATTTCTTCCGGAATCTCTACCTGCATGGCATCATGAATTACCGGCAAAACATACTCTAAAAAGGCATCCCGCTCCTTCTCCTCAAATACAAGAGGTTCTTTGTTTTCGCCGAGCGTAGAGTAAAAAGGCAGATAGGTCTTCATAAAGCGTGCATCCGGAAGATACAGTGAATTATCCCGGAGTAACAGGGAACCGTCTGCCGTAATCGGAATTACTTTTTCATTTTCCTTATAATCCATGGTAAGAAAATCGTTCTGCATGGAAATATCATATTCGATCTGAGGATTTCCCTTTACAAAATGCACGTCGTCGATTTCGTTGTCTGAAAGCCTGAGGGAATACGTAAGTCCTTTGCACTGGGACAGTATTTTTGAAAGTAATCTTCGGTTTATCTGGAGCTTGGACTTTTGAAACAGCTGCATACTTCCGGAGCCGTCCAGTACATCCAAAATCTCCAGATAAGCAAGCAATTCCTGCAGCAAATGTTCCGAAGCATTATCAAAGCTGCACTCTTCCGGCAGGTAACAGAATTCCTTGCCTAAAATTATGGTTTTTTGGTCCTTATAATCCTGAAGAAAACGCTTTAACATCTGAATCCGGTACAGCTTGGTGCTGCCTACCCGCAGGTAAAGATACACCGGGTCCTTATCGGTGCGGAGAAGCCCCGGAATTTCGATACACGGCTCTATGTGATAAATCTCTTTATCGTAATGCGGCTCGCCTGCGTCCATAAAATACTTGACAATTTTACCTGCCCGCGTATCTGGGGAAGACGCACCTCCGTCCTTTTTCTCTCTTTGCTCCAGATACTGCTGCAGATATAAAAGTGCGGCAACCGAATGCTTACACGCTCCCTTTTGCACATACATCGCCGGACAGTTACAGGAAAATTCCACATCCTGCTCTGCCGTTTCTTCCACGGTTACGCGATAGTTCTGCCGTCCCTGTACGGTAAACGTATATATTTTTTTGTTCTTTGAGCAGGCAGCATGGATTACCCGTTTTTCTTTGAAATAGGAGAGTCCGCGCTGAAATACTGTTTCATTTGCAGCAAGATTTTGTATTTTACTTCTTGTAAGTCGTATCATAAGACGCACCTTTCAAAACATGAACCAATTTGAAACATCTTAATATAACATAAATAGCCTAACAACCACGTTTTGGTTATTAGGCTATTATACCACGTTTTGAAAGGATTTTCTACAGAATCCGGTACTTTTTTAGTATTTTTGTAACAGTTCCGCCTTTTAGTGTGTAATCGTTGTGGCGACGCTTTAATCAGCGTTTCCCTAAAAAAGGGAACCCGCTCTCGCTCATGCAGCAACGTAGCAGTACTAAGCTCGAAACCACCTCGCTAAGTACTGACGTTGCCTTATGCATGTTATACCGGCTGATTTACAATCCCTACAAACAGCGGTAAACCAACTTCCGAGGTAATTACAAACAGAAACGGCCGGTTTAATATGAAATCCATTTCTTCCTTCGGGGGCATACCAGCTCCCTCCATCAGAAACACCGTATATGCAGCGGCAGTGCACCCTTCCTCATCAATCGTTACCCTCACATCATGCTGTGCCTTTGTAAGTATGCAGGGGCTTTCCTTTGTGATGCCTGAAAAATCGGAATCTGTTTCATCAAACACATCCGTCACGCCGAGCCTTTTAAGCCCGTCTGTCAGATCAAACCCGGATGTGATATCAAACTTCGGTACAGATAAATTGATTCGTAAATCCTCCTCATTTTCCCATTCGCTTCCGGATAAGATAAACTCCATAGTCTGAGAGTCCGAAAGCAAGTCTTCCGGCGTTATCCCTTCCTCCGGCAAAATAAACCACATTCCGCCGTTTCGGTTATCAAAGTATTTGTGTACCGCAGAGAAGTTATCTCCCGTATAATAAGTACCGGACTTGCTTTTTTTCATAAATTCACAAAGAATCTCTCCGGCCGGCGCATAAAAGGTCTCCTCGCTTGTTTTGGATTTTACAAAAGTATCTGACCACTTTGCCTTAAAATAGACGGGTTCGTCCTCCATACAGTCCCCTCCGTAATTTTATCCTTTATCTATGTAGTCGTAAAAAGCATTGTCAGTTGCAAAAATTTTACCAAACTGCACATGGAAACACAAGGATTTCTACGAAATCTTCTACATTTCCACGAAATTCGTGAAATCTACTTGAATTTTCTTTAAAACAGTATTACAATAAAGCCCGCACAAAAGGAGGAAGTATAAATGAAACCAAAGTTATTTAGTGTCATGAAGCACTACAATGCAAAACAGTTTTTCTTAGATATGAAGGCCGGTATTATTGTAGCAATTATTGCGCTCCCGCTTTCGATTGCATTTGCACTCGGTTGTGGCGTATCTCCGGAAAAGGGAATCTATTCCGCGATTATTTCCGGTATTATTGTTGCGATTCTCGGCGGCAGCCGTGTCCAGATTACCGGACCGACCGGTGCGTTTATTGTAATTACACAGTCCGTGATTGCCGGTTACGGGATGCAGGGACTGATTGTTTCTACGATTCTTGCCGGTATTATCCTGATTCTTCTCGGCGTATTTCGCCTCGGAAAGCTAATTAAGTATATTCCGTCTCCGATTACCATCGGCTTTACCGGCGGTATCGCGATTACGATAGCAACGCTTGAAGTTAAGGATTTTCTGGGCTTTGACATTGCCTCCATGCCTACTTCCTTTTTAGGAAAATGGCAGACTTATTTTTCTCACATGAAAGAAATTAACTGGCAGGCACTTGCGCTTGGACTTGTCAGCATTGTGATTCTTGTAATCTGGCCTAAGATTAACAAGACCATTCCGAATTCCTTTGTAGCACTTGTGGCAGGAACCGCAGCAACCTATTTTCTGAAGCTGGATGTTGCTCTGTTGGGGGACATTCCGAAAACATTGTCTGTGGCTAAGATTGAAGGCTTATCCTTTGATATGATATTCAGTCTGATGTCTCCGGCCTTTACGATTGCTATCCTTGTTGCCATGCAGGCACTGCTCTCTGCTGTTGTCACGGATGGTATGATTAACAGCAAGCATAAGCCGAATGCCGAGCTGGTTGCACAGGGTGCCGCTAATATGGTACTCGGTGTATTTGGCTGTATTCCGGCAACCGGTGGGGTGGCCCGTTCCATTGCGAATGCGAAAAACGGTGCAAGAACTCCGATTGCCTTAGTGTTCCACAGCGTGACGCTTCTTATTATGCTGCTGTTCGGTATGCCGTTAATCCGTCTGGTTCCTCGTCCGGTACTTGCGGCCATCCTGCTCGTTGTTTCCTACAATATGTTTAACATCAAGGCTTTCCTCGCCTACCGCAAGGCTCCGAAGTCGGATGCTATCGTACTGATTACATCCTGTGTTCTGACCTTTGCATTTGATCTTGTTCTTGCTATTGAAGTCGGCATTGTACTCTCCTGCGTTCTTTTTATGAAGCGTATGTCCGATGTAACTGATGTTTCCGGCTGGAAATACATACGTGACGCACATCTTCCGGAGGAAGAAAACGACCCGGAGCATATTTCCTTAAAGGAAGTGCCGAAAGGTACGGAGGTGTTTGAGGTAAACGGACCGATGTTCTTCGGTGCGGTAGACAAGCTGCTCCGCTTAAAGCATCAGACGATGAAAAAGGATACGAAGGTTGTGATTATCCGTATGCGTGGCGTTCCTGCAATCGATGCGACTGCCATGAATACCTTACGTGATGTTACAAAGGATTTGAACAAGTACGGAATCACGGTTATTTTTTCCCATGTTTTGGAGCAGCCGCGTTCCATTATGGAAAAGAACGGCTTTATCTCTGCTGTGGGAGCCGAAAATTTCTGTGAAAATATTGATGCTGCACTGGCACGTGCAAATGCCTTGTCTGCTATGGATGAAGCTGCAGCAACATGTTAATGGCATTTCCGGAAAAAAAGGAATCCATCGCTTTGCATAAATAAAAAACATAATCTACCGGTACAACTGCTTCGGCAGTCTGTATCGGTATTTTTTGTATGCAGTCACCGTCCATTTTTACAATGAGCTCTCCTACTTTTTCTCCTGTTGCCACCGGTGCGGTAAGCCTAGGAATGGAGAATTCCGGCAGAAGCTCAACAGTTTCGGTGCCGTCACGTAACAGTTCGGTTCCCATTAACTGCACGAGTGCCTGTGAATCGTAGGTAAGAGGAACCGTACTCATTTTTCCGTCCCTTACAGGAAACGCAGGAAGCTCCGGCAAGCCGGTAGAAGCGTCAAGCAGGGAAAGCTTTTTAAATGTCTCCAGTCCGTAATTCATTAAGAGTCTGGTATCGCTCCACTTATAGGTTTTATGCGGGGGCCAGCCGCTGGCAAGCACTACGCTGATTAAGAGCCGGTCCTCCCGCTCCAGTGCCCCTACAAAGCAATAGCCTGCTTTTCCCGTAAAGCCGGTTTTTACGCCGATGGCACCGTCCATCATAGATAAAAATAAGTCTTTGTTTGCGACAGTAAAGGTTCGTTTGTTTTCTACATCGGAGAAGGTATGGGAAGCCGTTGTGGTAATTTCACGGAAGTCCTCCTGTTTTACCGCATATGCGGCAATTTTGGCCAAATCGGCCGCATGAATTCCGTGTCCATCGGCGTCCAGCCCGTTTGGTGTGACAAAATTTGCGGAATATGCGCCCAGAGCTTTGGCTTTTGCATTCATCATGGAAGCAAAACCTTCTACGGTACCTCCCACATGTTCAGCCAGTGCAACCGCAGTATCGTTGTGGGATTCCAGCATCAGAGAGTAACATAAATCCTTTACATAGTACTGCTCTCCTGTATTCATATTAAGCTGAACATCCGGCTGTACGGCAGCATTTTTCGATACTGTAACAATGTCTTCCGGATTGGTATGCTCCAATACAACCAATAGTGTCATTATCTTTGTTGTACTTGCCATAGGCAACACCTCATACCCGTTTTTCTCAAATAGAACCCGACCGGCTTCACCGTCATATAGTACGGCGGAATAGGCATGCAGGGAATTTGCTTTTAGGTCATGCTGTGTAATCAATGTCTCTGTAATGCCATTTGTCGGAAAGTCAGTTGCTGAAACAGTCTCGCTGTCAGAAGGCGCTTCCTCCGCCAATACCCGGTATGATGAAACGAAACCTGAGAAAACAAAAAAGAAACACATCAACAGATGTATTCCTTTTGTTCTCACTCTCTTCAAAAAATAATTCATAGCTTCCTCGAAAATGTCCTTCTCTAAAAGATATGCGGCGGCAACGGAAAGTAGGACATAAAGCGAAAGCTCACCGGTGTACAAGCCTTATATATCGAGGGAAAGCTGCATTTCTTCTTCCGCCTCAAGTTTGAAGTCTTCGATTTTTTCGGGATTAATTACCGGCAGGTCATCCAAGGATACCAGACCGAAGTTACGTAAAAACTCTTCGGTAGTTCCAAATAAAATCGGGCGTCCCGGAGCATCCATCCGGCCGACCTCCTGAATTAAATTATATTCCACCAGCTTGTTTACCGCATGATCACAGGAAACCCCACGGATTGCTTCAATTTCCTGTCTGGTAATCGGCTGCTTGTATGCGATAATGGAAAGGGTTTCCAGCAATACTTCCGTTAAAACGTGCTTCTTCGGGACATGGGCAATCTTTATAATTGACTCATACATGGAAGATTTTGTACACATTTGAAACGAACCGTCCAGCTCAATAATCTGGATTCCTCTGTCATCTGCCGCATAACGGTCCATCATGTTCCGCAATACTCTGCGTACCGTATCTGTATCATGCTCCAAAGCAGTCGCCAGGCGCTCCACCTCTACTGCTTCACCTAAAGTAAATAAAATAGCCTCCAACTGTGCTTCTAATTCCTGTAGCTCCATTTCTTTCCCTCCGGACTAAAACTCCGAATCCTCGAAATCAATAATATCGTCTGCGAGGTATTCGATTTCAATTTCATCAAATATTTCTTCCTGTACAACATGCATTCTGCCGATTTTCATCAACTCAAGTATACATAAAAATGTTACGACAACATCCATTTTGTCATACTGCTCCATTAACAGAGCCCGAAAAGAAAAACGCTTGTGTTCCAAGGCATATAACTGGATTTCATGCATTTTCTGCGACATGCTGACCTCTTCTTTTTCGATGCGTCCGAACTTGCTGCGTACCGGGTCAATTTTATCAACCTGCTTTTTCATAACCGATTCAAAAATCGAATGCAGCTTCTGCAGGGTAAGGTCCGAAAGCAATTCCTTTGTATCGACAGGCGCCTTATAATCCGCAACCTCAGGCGGCAGATTCCCCTCTTTAAATACCACCCTGCCGGCATCCAGCTGTCTGTCGGAAAGCTCCAAAGAGGCGTACTTATACATTTTGTACTGAAGTAAGCGCTCAACAAGCTCCCGGCGGGGGTCAGCCGGTTCTTCTTCTGCTTCCGGGGGGTCCTGCGGCAGTAACATTTTTGATTTGATATTTAAAAGTGTTGCCGCCATTACAAGAAATTCACTCATAATTTCCATATCCTGTTCCTGCATCTGACGGATATAGTCCATGTACTGCTCGGTAATCTCCACGATTGGGATATCATATATGTTTATTTTATTTTTTTCGATTAGGTGTAAAAGCAAATCTAACGGACCTTCAAACTTTTCCAATGTAACGGACAAACTCATTTTCATTTCCTCGTTTTTGTAGTGATTACACAATATTCCACCCGGTTAAAAAGACGTGCGGGCAGGGAATGGGAACCGATTCCGGCACTGACTATCATTGTAGAAGCTTCTTTCGTATAACAGCCTCTCGTATACGGTGGAAAATAAAGCTGTGGCGATATCAGACCGCCGATAAACGGCAGACGAATCAGACCGCCGTGAATATGACCGGAAACAATGAGCGGGGCAACGGCTGCGTATTCTGTAAAATAATCCGGGAAATGAGCTAACAGAACCGTACGTTCCGGATGAGGAATCGTAAGCCCCTTCCAGGCCTCCTGCGGCAGACTTCTCCGCTTTCGTTTATAATAATACTGATGTTCTAAGGTAAGTCCGGCGAACTCAACCGATTTTCCGTGTAAGGTCAGAGAAACAACCTCATTATCCGGAAATAAAATCCCGGACTCTTCTACCTGCTTCCGGTAGTCTGCAAACCGATTTGGATATTCGGTTCGAAGAACCTCCTCATGGTTTCCCATGCCATATACAACCGGTGCAATTTCAGCCAGCTTCTTTAAAAAAACCGGAACACGTTGGTTTTCCTTTTTGCCGTATTTACTAATCATATCACCGGCAAGAAGAATTACATCCGGCTGTTCATCCGCAAGTCTTTGGAATACGTTGTTATTTCCGCAAATTAACGGATTACAATGTAAATCGGACAGTAACAGGATGCGAAGTCCGGAAAGCTCCTCCGTTGTCCGTACCTCATATTCTCTTTTTACCGGTACGCCGTGTTCAACGAATTGATATATCGTTGCGCCCAGAGCACCCACAGCCGCCCCGGTGATAAAAAGCAAACTCCTCATCTTTTCCGTCACCTCAGTTTTGTCACTTATCCTTATTAATCATACTTGTTTTTTGAGGTTGTGTCAATGTCATAATTGCTGTTCGTCAATTAATTTCTTTTTGACGGAGAAATAAGTCCCTGCATTTCAATAAGCTCGCACCGAATGTCATCTCTTTTACCTCCTCCACACATACAATCTCTACACTTCCGAGGGTTTTACCGTTTAGACTGTACCGGTATTCTCCGACGACATCTCCTTTCTTTAACGGTGCACTGACAACCTCCGGAAGCTCTACTTCGCGTTCTATGGCAGACAAATCCTCTCCGCCGGTAAACACATGATAAAACGGCTCCTTCAGTTGTACGGAAACCATAGATTTCACTCCTTTTTCAATCTTGATTTCAGTAAGCGGAAAATCGGCTCCGTCATCCCGGTAAGCACTGCATTTGGCAAAACCATAGTCCAACAGTGCTGCCGCCTCACGGAATCTTGTCTTTGTATCCGGTGCTGCAAGTACAACTGCCACCAGCTGCACTCCGTTTCTCTCCGCTGTTGCGGAAAGACAATATTTTGCTTCGTCCGTAGAACCTGTCTTCAGACCCGTAATACCGTTATACTGCTTTAACAGCTTATTTGTATTGGCAAGACCGAATTCACTGGAACCGCGTCTTGTTGTATGTATTATGGTATCCATCCAGGTTGTTGTATATTTTTTTACCGACGGATGCTTCCGCATCAGCTCTGCAGACATCAATGCCACATCCTTTGCACTGGAAACATGTCCTGACACATCCAGCCCACAGCAGTTGTGAAAGGTCGTATGATTCATTCCGAGTTCTTTTGCCCGGGCATTCATTTTCTCGACAAATGCCTGCTCCGAGCCTGCCAGATGCTCTGCCATGGCGACACAGGCATCATTTGCACTGGAAATACTGATACATTTAATCATTGTTTCCACATCCTGCGTTTCTCCCGGTTCCAGAAAGACCTGAGAACCGCCCATGGAGGCCGCATATTCGCTTACGGTAACCGTATCGGTAAGCTTTATCTTTCCGGAATCCACTGCCTCTAAAATCAGGAGAAGTGTCATGATTTTGGTGACACTGGCAATGGGACGTGCCTTGTCCTCGTCCTTTTTTGCAATCACTGTTCCGCTCTCCATCTCCATAAGAATAACAGATTCGGATGTCACGGAAACCTCTTCTCCCGCCTGTACAACATCTATCTTCTGTAACGGGAACAGAATCGCTCCAGAAAGCAGAAAAGCAGAAAGGATACCGGTAATTGCGCGTCTTACCGATATCCTTATTCCTGTTCTGCTGCTTTTTTTTAAAATAAACCTTTCCATACTGCATCTCCGAATAGTTCTTTTTATAAGATATTCGAAAGAGCTCAAACTATGACTGTTCCACTACACCTAAAATATGCGGAACCGGTTCACATGGTGCCTGTTCGATACGGATTGCATTTTGCAGTCTCGCAATGGCAGTAGTCAGCTTCTCCCTGTCATTTGCATGTAATACCGCAACGGTATCCCCTTTTTTCAGTTTTGCACCAATCTTTTTTTCAAAAACGATACCAACCGTCAAATCGATTTCACTTTCCTTGGTTTCTCTGCCTCCGCCGAGAATCAGAGAGGTCATGCCGATTTCTTCTGTGTTCATGGCGGAAAGATATCCGTCTGCCCAAGCCTTTACTTCAAAGGAGAGAGAGGCCTTCGGGAACCTGTCAGGTTCGTAGACATAGCGTTCATCACCGCCCTGTGCTTTGACAAATTCCGCTAGCTTATGAAGCGCTGCACCGGAACGAACGGTTTCTGTAAGCAACTCCTTTGCCTCTGCAACCTCTCTGACACGTTCTGCTCCAAGTAACATATAGGAGGCAAGTGTCATGCAGGCATCGGATAAATCCTCCGGTGCCCTGCCGTTTAAGGCCTCGATTGCCTCCTTTACTTCCAAAATATTTCCTACGGCAAAGCCTAACGGCTGATTCATATCTGAAATCACGGCATAGGTCTTTCGTCCGGCTCCGTTGCCGATTTTAACCATAGTCTCCGCAAGGAGTCTTGCATCCTCATAGGTTTTCATAAAAGCCCCACTGCCTGCCTTTACATCAAGGACGATAACATCAGAGCCGGCAGCCAGCTTCTTACTCATAATACTGCTTGCAATTAAGGATAACTGGTCGACGGTAGCGGTGACATCCCGCAGGGCATACAGCTTTTTATCCGCAGGAGCCAAATCTGCCGTCTGACCGATAATGGCAAGCTTCATACGGTTCACATTGTCGACAAACTGTTCATTGGAAATGGATACGGAAAAGCCGGGAAAGCTCTCAAGTTTATCAATGGTGCCGCCGGTATGACCCAGACCTCTTCCGGACATCTTTGCCACCGGTACGCCAAGAGATGCAACCATCGGTCCTAAAATCAGGGAGGTCTTGTCCCCAACCCCGCCTGTACTGTGTTTGTCTGCCTTCTTACCGTGAATAGCAGATAAATCCAGCATCTCTCCGCTCTCTGCCATTGCCATGGTAAGTGCCAGTGTTTCCGCTTCATTCATACCGTTAAAACAGACAGCCATCAAAAAAGCAGAGACCTGGTAATCCGGAATCTCGTTTTTGGTATATCCGTTAACAAAGAAACGAATTTCCGCCTCTGTCAATACATCACCATGCTTCTTTTTCATAATTAAATCATACATCCGCATAGAAAATACCTCCGTTTTCCTGCTGAACAATATTTTATTGAGTAATCGCTCACCTTATTCTTCTGTAAATTTTATTTTATCACAATCCAAAATAAACCGCAATACGCCTATTGACACCATTCTTATCAAGTTTTATAATGTATTTTGCTTGTAGAAAAATACAGAATTTATGAGATATATGGCAATTTATGCATAAGCCAGGAAAGGATCTATTATGAGCTTTACACGCATCAGAGAAGTGATTTCTCCGGAAGTACTGAAAGATTTGTATCCGCTTTCTGCAGAAGGGATTTCCGTAAAGGCTGCACGTGATACAGAAATGAAAAGAATTATTACCGGAGAGTCCGATAAATTTATGGTAATTGTAGGTCCGTGCTCTGCGGACAATGAAACTGCTGTCCTCGACTACATTCATCGTCTTGCAAAGGTACAGGAAAAGGTTGCGGACAAGCTTTTCTTAGTACCTCGTATCTACACAAATAAGCCGCGTACAACCGGTGAAGGATATAAAGGAATTGCCCACCAGCCAAACCCGGAGCAGGCTCCGAATATGCAGGAGGGTCTGATTGCTGTCCGTAAGATGCATCTTCGTGCAATTGAAGAGACACATCTTACTTCTGCAGATGAAATGCTTTACCCGGAAAACTGGCCGTATCTGGATGATATCCTTTCCTATGTTGCCGTAGGCGCACGTTCCGTTGAGAATCAGCAGCATCGTCTTGCTGTCAGCGGCATGGAAATCCCGGCAGGCATGAAGAATCCGACCAGCGGTGATTTCTCGGTCATGATGAACTCTGTGATTGCGGCACAGCATGCCCATACGTTCCTCTTCCGTCAGTGGGAGGTACAGACCACCGGCAATCCATATGCCCATACGATTTTGCGTGGTGCTGTCAATAAACACGGGCAAAGCCAGCCGAACTACCATTATGAAGATTTAATCCGGCTTCTTGCCATGTATGCAGAGCATCCGCAGTTAAAAAATCCTGCGGTGATTGTAGATGCAAATCACAGTAATTCAAATAAAAAGTTTGCGGAGCAGCCGCGTATTGTATCTGAAATTTTACACAGCCGCAAGGTGAACCCGGATGTAGCTGCTCTGGTAAAGGGTGTTATGATTGAAAGTTATATCGAAGAAGGCTGTCAGAAAATCGGTGAGCACATTTACGGTAAATCCATTACCGATCCGTGCCTTGGCTGGAGTGATACCGAGCAGCTGCTCTATCTCATTGCAGACAGAGTTTAACTCTCCAAAGAAGAACAAAGTCCCATATAGGTTGTCTGGCAAAGCGTGACGTATTGCCGCGAAATAACCTATGTGGGACTTTTTTTCTAAAGAGCCGGAACGTTTGTCTGCCTACGCTCTCGGATGCGTCTGTTTATACATATCCGGTATCGTTTGCAGGTGACGTTCATAGTTCATGGCTGCGGACAAACGCTTGGTTCCGAGAAGCTGGTGTACGCCCGCATAAGATGCTCCGTTATTCATGAGATGATGAATCATGGAATTTCGCAGAATACGGGGCGTAATATTCGGAAGACCGGCTTTTTTTGCGTATTCTGTCATTCGCTTAAAAAAGCCCTGTCTTGTCATTTCCCCGCCGGATTTATTATAAAACAAAAGATTCGGATTTGAGGTCTCTTTTTTCAGTGCTTCTCTCCCGTGTTCCAAATACGCAGAAAGAGCATCACATGCAGGCTGTCCTAATGGGAGAACTCTGTTCTGGTTTCCTTCCGAAAGAAGTAATGCCCTGTATTTTAACTGTACCTGCGGGAGCTGTAAGGTAAGTAAGGAACTAAGGTGGATTCCGGTTGCATACAGTACTTCTAACATTGCACGGTCTCTAAGCCCCTTCGGTGTCTCCGTTTCCGGCATCTGGAGCAGTCGTTCCAGTTCCTCCACTGTAATAATCTCCTGCTTTGCCTGTTCGGCTCTCGGTGCTTTGATACGTTCTGCAGGATCTTCCTTAAGAATTCCTTTCTTTGTAAGAAAATCGAAAAAACTATGGATACTTGAAATCAGGCGCACGATAGAGGATGCTTTTAAGCCCTCACGCTCTGCGGAGAGGATAAAGGAGTTAAGCTGGGTTTCCGTTACCTGCTCAAAGGTATGGATACCATTGTTCTGCATATAACAAATGAGACGTTGTAAATCCGAGCGGTAGGCAAGCATTGTATTCTCAGATACCTGTTTTTTCTCTTTCCGGTAGTTACAAAACTCCTGAATATACGCGTCCATTCCTGCACTCCTTTCCCTGACATCCTGTTTTGTGTCCGCTATTGGATCCTACTGCTTCAATTCCCGGTATGCAAATAATCCGGCTACGGTTTTAGAATCCGAAATCTTACCGCACAGAATCATCCGGATTAATTCTTCGAGTGGATACCGCTCTATCGTAATGTATTCGTTTTCATCTAATTCTATGTCAGTATAGCCGGACACTTTGCAATAAAATATGCTGACCTTTTCATCATTGTATGCCGGGGAAGGCTGAATCATAAGCAGCGGCTCTGCAGCCACGCATAAGGCTCCGGTTTCCTCCCGAAGCTCCCTGACTGCCGCAGATACCGGATCCTCTCCCGGATTAATCCCACCTGCCGGAAGCTCTAAAATCTCTCCGTCTGCGCCCGGACGCCACTGACGAATCATAACAATACGTCCGTCCGCTTCCTCTGCCACCATAGCCGCAGCACCGTTATGATGGATAAAGTCCCATTCAGCCGTGTTTCCGTTGGCAAAGGACATTGTATCCTTATAAAAGGATATCCAGGCTCCTTTATATGCGAGGGTACGTTCCGTACGTTTGATTTTTTCCATGACAACTCCTTTTTCTTGTTATCTGATTACCTGTTTCCAAAGCTTCTCTCCATCAGCTTATTCGTTAAAACAGGCAGAATCACTTCACACTGTACAGTCTACTTCTGCATAGATTTTACTTTGTCAAAGGTTGCAATACAGGCTTCCATTACCGCACTCCGGAAGCCGTTTTCCTCTAACGCACGAATCCCTGCGATGGTGGTTCCGCCCGGTGTACAAACATTGTCTTTTAATTTCCCCGGATGCTCGCCGGTCTCAAGTACCATCTTTGCGGCACCGAGTACGGTCTGGGCCGTCATTTTATACGCGGTATCTCTCGGAATGCCACAGCAGACTGCCGCGTCTGCCATCGCTTCGATAAATACATACACAAAGGCAGAGGAGCTTCCGGAGGCCGGAATAGCCGCATCCTGTAAAGACTCCGGCAGTACGACATACTTTCCGAAAGAATCAAAGAATGCCCCGATAAACGCCTTTTCCTCAGCGTTAAAGTCCGCTCCCTCCTCAAAGGTTACTGCGGACATGCCCTCGCCCACCATCGCCGGAGTATTCGGCATCACGCGTACTACCTTAATCTGCCCGCCAAGCGCCTCTTTTATGTAAGAAATTGTAATTCCGGCAGCTACCGTCACGACGATTGCCCCGTCCTTTACCTTCCCTTTAATCTCGGAAAGTACCGTGTCGTATACATACGGCTTAATGACAAGAACAATCATGTCGGCAGCCTTTGCAAGCTCTGCATTGCTTTCACAGTAGTTCGCTCCCTGCGCAATCCCTCTTTCTTTGTCTGAATCACTTTTGCAGGTAAAAAATACATTTTCTCCGCCTGCTACTTTAACTGCTCCGCATAACATCGGGTACCCCATGTTACCCGCACCGATAATACCGATTTTCATAGTTTTTCCTTCTTTCCCTATAGTATCAATTGCTTTACAAATACGCATATATGAAATTGTAGCACACTGCCGTTATGAAGTCAAATAAAACAGAACGCACCCTCCCTGTTTTAAAGAATGCGTTCTGTCTTAATCGTTTCATAAAAGCTTTATGAAAAGCACATAATTTACCGGTTCAACCGGCTAATGTCAATCCATATGGCAGGTCGAATGCCTGCTCTATATGGGGATCCCCCCTGTGTAGAAATGGTTCCTTCCTTTGTTACTATGGCTGCATCGTATATCGTCTCTCCGGGCGTACGAAGCCACCATGTAGTAGTCACTCCGCTCCACCTTTCATCAGCGCTACATTCATCGCGTTCTTCTAACCAGGGTGATACATATGAATAGTTTCCTACAGTTGCTGTCGGAACAGTAAGCCTCGACTCCTCATTTCTAAAATATGGCGTACCATCCTGCGATTTTCCGTACAAAACCTCATCCATGCTTAAAAGAAATACGTAATCCTCTGTAGTATTGCTGCCGTTATTTTCAGTATCTGCGTTATACGGATTCTCATTTGTTGTTTTTAAAATACAGGCTCTCTCTTCTGCCGTAAATGCTGATTTATAGATATTTCCATACAGCCATTCACGAATATTGCTCCTTTCCCAAAAGAAGTTAGCGTATTTATCGTAATAGTCCATATATTCAATTACATATTTCGTCAGAAGCAATACTTTATCGTCTTTACGGTCCAGAACAATCCATTCCAAAGGCTCCGTTCCGTTGGAAGCATCATTGTCCTGCTCATAAGAACCGAACACTACGGAAGAGCCAATGGAAGGATTTGATAACCCGGTGTTTGGCTTTGCAGCCTGTGGCGGACTGCTCCAGTTTTTTCCTCCGTCCTCCGACAGAATACAGCTGCTTTGCATCGTTACTCCGCTTAATTTGAAATAGCATACCACGCGGCTTTCCGTCGGTAGCAGTATCGACCCGATATCCCCTGCGGCAGCCGTATAATCCTCTGCAACCAAAGACCAGTTTTCTCCGGAGTCCTCACTACGGAAAATGTTATAATGCGCGACATTACTTAAGGTATACTGCGGTACAAAGGCAATGCCCAGCTTAAATTCCTCACTTATTGCTACATTTTGCTTCGGAACCGTTACGGTTGTTCCGTTCAATGACAATGTCTCTGTAAAATCTTTTTCATAAACATAATGAAATACCGCACAGCTTTTTACCCGTTCAAATTGTTCCTCGTCTATGGAAGACAACGGTTTGATACTTCGGCCGTCAAATACATCCCAAACATAAAGCTGCTCTCCGTCAGTACCTTCAATCTGCTCCATTCTGGTATAATTTTCTTTATCAAAGGTTTTATTCAGCCCTTCATACTCGGTAAAGGTGGTTTCATATACCTTAGAATCGTTAATTACAAGATAAGCGTGAGGAAACAGTTTTTTTTCCATATCAAACTCGGAAATCCATACTTCCAGCTTCAAAACATCCTTGTAACCGTCTTTTTGCAGATAGCCGTTTTTACACAATTTTTCATAAATGTAACTGACACTTGTTTTATATTGATTCATGTCCGTATTGCTTCCCTTGTGATACTCCGGCTTTGTAACCGCAGGGATTCGTATCGTGTCGGTTCCGAGATAGGTGATTTCTTCCTTTTCCTGTAAAAGCTTCATGGTGTCATCGCTCATTCTGCTGACAAAAAGAGGTGTATTCTCTTCTAGATATCGTTCCGGACTGCATAGAAACCATGTATCTTCTTTGTTTAGTACCGTCTTTATGTAGACACGTTTCATCCTGGATTCTTTGGTGCAATATACATCTATGGTACAGTCATATGCTTCCTGCGGATACATGGACGGATACAGATACGCCTGATGATTGAAAAACTCCAAAAAGGCACTCTTTACTTCCTCATACGCATATCTTGACGGTAAGCGCGAAGCAAGAGAGTCAGAATCAGCAGACTCAAAGGAAGCATCTGCATTTTTGTTATTTTCCGTGTTATTTCCATCACTTGTCGTGTCGCTTATTTCTACCCGGATAGCAGGGCGTACGCCCCAAACATTTTCGACATATCCATAGCCGTTATCAAGCCCGCCGTAACGGCCAAGCCGCGGTACTATATAACATTCCACCGGTTCCGAAGCCGTGGACGGATAAAATGACAGAAGTGAATTGGTGCGTAACCACCAGCCTGTAAGATAGTTACCTGTTGTATTCCTGTCTGCAAATACCGAGCATTTTGCCATCCGTTCTGTGTCTGTCAGAAAATAGCCGTCAAAACGGTAGTCGGACGTTTCCGGATAATTCCCGCTAAATACGTAAGTTCCTGACAATACATCCTCCATTGCAGGCAGAAACACCTTATCTTCTGTGTATTCATACTCTGCCAGAGGATTCCACGGGTTCCATACATTCTCTAAAAGCATAGGTATCACATGCTGCTTTTCCTCCTTCGTAAATGCGGTCTGATAAAACTCCTCATTCAGCCATTTGCGTAACGTACAATTCTCCCACGTAACACTCTCATTATATTCATGATACGGCATACGTTCCAGAATGTAACGGCTGAGTAACAATGCTTTCCCGTTTTCTACGTCTAAAACAAACCACTCAATCGGTTCCGCTCCGTTTTCTGCTACATTATCCTGTTCATAAGCACCAAACTCTACCACATAGCCCGCTTTTGCTTCGGATAACGGTACAACCTCCTTCCAGCGGGCACTTCTTGTATGCAGGATGCTGCTTCCCTGTCCGTCTTCTGTCGTTACTTTTGCAGTCTCCACGAGCTCATACTTTGCCCCGGAAAGTTTAATTCGGACTGCAGGGCGAATTGCCATACCGCCGTAATCCACTTCAACGTCATAATTCAGCGTTCCGGTTGCACTGACTCTGCTTACCTGCTGTAAATTTTCTCCCGGTGTTCGAAGCAGCCATGCACACACGGCATTATCCCCGGTACCTGCTTCCCATGCACCCTGCGCCTTTGCGTAGGCTGTTGCTGTAGTGATACATAGATTTAGGAAATCATCGGATTCGACATCTGTACTTTTTTTATTCAAAAGCTCAAAAATTTCCTGCACCTCATCGACACTCAGTAAGTACAGTTTATCTGTCGTATCCGGTCCGTCGCTTGTACCATGACCCGATGCTTTAGGGTTTTCCAGCTTTGTTGTAAAAATTTGTGACTTTTCATCCGCGTCAAAGGCCGACTCAAAGAATTCGGTATTCAGCCAGCTTCGCAAAGAGCAGCTTTCCCAGGTAACGTCAGTCTTTGTAGTATGATACGGTTTTGCATCCAGTCCGTATCTGCTGAGTAAGGTTGCTTTGCCGTCAAATACATCTAATACAATCCACTCAATCGGTTCTGCACCGTTCTCTTTTCTATTATCCTGCTCGTATGTACCAAAGGAAATAACATCCCCTGCTTTTAAGCCTGAGGTCTCATTTTCGTCTCCGGACAGATTTTCAGGTTCTCCTGTCAAATTTGGTGTCAGTGTAGGCTCCGTAGCTTTGTCTGTGCTTTTCTCCTTTGGATTTGTCAAAAAGCACACCGTCATACCCACGCAGACCAAAACAGAAACGATCAGTACCCAGAACGCAGGCTTTTTATAGTGTAACACAGACTTCACGCGCCCCTTTACCCCGTTTTCCCCGAAAGCAAGCGGACAGGCGGAAATCATTTTCTTTGATACACTACAGTTAATGAGTGCCTCGGAATACGGCTTTTTCTGCTCCGTTCCCAGCTCCTTTATAACCTTTTCGTCGCAGGCGTACTCGATATCCCTGCATAAAAGAATATACGCCACCCACAGAAGCGGATGAAACCAATATACACTTAAAAGCAGGAAGCCAAACGGTTTCCAGATGTGATCAAGACGCCTTATATGTGCCTTCTCATGGGAAAGCACATACGCTTTGTCTGCTTCCGAAACATCGGATGGCAGGTAAATCTTTGGGCATATAATTCCTAATATAAACGGACTCCCGATATGGTCACAAACACGGACATTGTCCGAAAGTGGCGCCGATTCCGCCACTCTTTTGTAAATCCGTACATAACTGAAAAACGTATAAAGTAGCATACTCCCGATACCGACAAGCCATATAACTGCAGCAATTAACAGGTGATCTGTTTTCTTTGCAGGAAAATCCGGCGTTTCTTCCGTTGTTTTAGTGTCGGAGGCGGGTGCTTCGTTTTCCTCTTCTTTTATAGCGCTGCCCTCGGATAGTGTCTGTTTAAAATCTTCTTTCTCCGGTTCCGTTATTGCCTGCGACTTTTCCTCAGGAGTATTGTCCGTTTGCCCGGAACTTATGTCAGTTATGATTTCTTGTTCATCGGAAGCAGGCAGCTTATCCTGCTCCCATAGTCCGGACTGATTGCCCGGAAAACCTTCTGAGGTTCCGATATGCCCCGGTAAATCCACCGGTTCTGCTTTTCCTAATGTATCTTCCTTTGTATTGTCCGTTGGGCTATTCTGAACTGTATCATCCTCCACCCTGTTATCCCGCAGTGCTGTTATGCGCTCTACCGGCTCCGCATCCGGAATCAGACTGATGCTGCTTTCAAACGTAACCGGGCAAAGGAGCCGTACCGCCACAAACGCCCACAGCACCGGAAATAACGCCTTCGGTGCTTTCCTCTTTAACAGCAGGCGCACCAATAATACCGCCAGCACAATCCAGCCTGCGGTCAGACTCATATTTAATATCTTAACAAATACCGCTCCCATTTCTACTCCTCCTCATATTCCGCAACCATACGCCGCAGCTCGTCAACCTCCGTTTTTGATAACTTTCCCCGTCTGGACGTAAAAGCCGCCAAAAACGCCGGCAGCGAGCCAGCAAAGGTTTCCTCCACAAACTGTTCGCTCTGCATGGCAAAAAACTCGTCACGCTTGATTTTGGACGTCACGATACAGTTATTATTTTCAAAAATACCTTTGTCGCAAAGACGTTTTAATACCGTATAGGTCGTGGACTTTTTCCAGTCCAGCTTTTCCCCGGCAAGTCGTACCAGTTCTCTCGAATGTACCGGCTCCAGTTCCCATATCATATCGGCAAATCTGGCTTCCACTGCTCCCATTTGAAGTTCAGGCATAATCCTTCTCCTTTTCTCAATCGACATCATGTAGTTTGATTATAGTCTACATCATGTGGAGTGGTTTTGTCAAGTAGTTAATCATAATTGGAAAAGGAAAACTGCCGGGATTTCTCCCGACAGCTTTTCATAACATTTTTCATTTTATGATTAACCTTTAGGTGTTCGCTTTACTCCACATCCTTAATGAACTGCTCAATACGATCTAAGCCCTTCTTAATCTGCTCCATGGAAATTGCGTAGGACAAACGGATATGGTCGTCAAAACCGAAGTCCGCACACGGAATTACCGCGGTCATGTAGTCCTCGATAAGAATCTTTGCCAGCTTGCCGACATCACCGATTTTCTCGCCCTTATAGGACTTCTGAAGCAGCTTACTTACATCCACAAATACGTAGAAAGCACCAAGCGGCTTTAACGCATCTACTAAATCCATCTTACTGATGCGCTCATACATGTAGATTCGACGCTTGTCAAACTCTTTATTCATAGCGGCAACGGTATCCTGCGGTCCGAGCAGTGCCTCTACCGTAGCCTTCTGTGCAATGGAGTTCGGGTTGGAGGTCTGGTGGCTCTGTACACTGCCCATGAGCTTTGCAATCTCTGCAGAGGAACCGGTATAACCGATTCTCCAGCCAGTCATGGCATAGCTCTTTGCAACACCGCTGCAGGTAATGGTTCTCTTGTAAATCTCGTCGTTTAAAGAGGCAATGCTGACAGCCTCGTTTCCTTCGTAAATCAAGTTCTCGTACATTTCATCGGCTACGCAGTAAATATCCTTCTCTACGATTACCTTTGCCAGAGCTTCAAGCTCCTCACGGGTATAAATCATACCGGTTGGATTGTTCGGAGTATTTAATACAACAGCCTTTGTCTTCTCGGTGCATGCGGCAGCGAGCTGCTCTGCAGTCATCTTGTAGCCCTGTTCCTTACCACAGCGGACAATGACCGGTACGCCGTCTGCCAGACGGACAATTTCCGGATAACTGAGCCAAAACGGTGCCGGTATAACAACCTCATCGCCCGGATTTAAAATAGCGGAAAATATATTGGTTAAGGAATGCTTTCCTCCGTTACTTACCACAATCTGGTTCGGCTCATAATGCAGCTTATTGAACGACTCGAACTTCTTGCAGATGGCCTGCTTTAACTCTACCGTACCGGAGGCCGGGGTATATTTTGTAAAACCGGCGTGAATTGCATGAATCGCAGCATCACAGATATTTTCCGGTGTATTAAAATCCGGTTCGCCGGCACCGAAGCCTACAACATCAAGACCCTTTGCCTTTAATTCATTTGCCTTTGCGGTAATTGCAAGTGTGGAAGAAGGCTTTACAGCCTGTGCTTTCTTAGATAACGTAAGTGCCATGTCTTAACTCTCCTTCATAATCTCATTCAAAATGTATAATTGTATACAGATGAACAGAGTATTCTTACATATTGTAATATACACTTTAGGAAAAAGCAAGCACTTTTTTTCAAAAAGTATCACTGTTCCCGTCAATCAGCCATCTAAGGTCAATCGGTCACCTCGCGATAGTCGGCTGCACTGTCCCATTCCACAATAA
>JAQXOR010000035.1 GCA_029099805.1 Lachnospiraceae bacterium | reverse complement strand
AGTATCGAAGATGCGGCAGAGGAAGACTGATTCCCTGTATGGATGAAAGCACCCATACATTACTATTTTAACTTAAAAGATGCGGCAGAGTTCTTATTTGGCTCTGCCGCTTTTTAAGTGCATGCATAGGGGATGAATATATCAGATGAATGCCAAACCTTCCAAAATGTAGATAAAGGTTCTCCTTTTTTGAAAGCTTTCATACATATAGTATCGAGGGCTTGTCAACGGTTATTGTTTTTTGAAAATTTAAGTAAGAGTTTTTCGGTATTCTATTCTCCGACAAACTACGCTTTCTTTCGTCACGAAAATGATAACATTTGCCATAAAATATTTTAACAAATATTTTTACGGAAATCCATGCCGATTATTGACACAAAGCCCAAAAACAAATATAATTAGAGATAGGTGTAACTGCTTAGTTACAAAACTAATTTATTCAAAGAAAGGAAGAAAAAAATGAACAATATGCCAAAGGTAAAAATCGGTATTGTTGCTGTTAGCCGTGACTGCTTCCCGGAAAGCTTGTCCGTTAACAGAAGAAAAGCTCTTGTAGCTGCTTATGCTGCAAAGTATGGTATGGACGACATCTATGAATGTCCGATTTGTATCGTAGAGAGCGAGATTCATATGTTACAGGCTGTTGAGGACTTAAAGAAGGCCGGCTGTAACGCACTTTGTGTTTACTTAGGAAACTTCGGTCCGGAGATCGCTGAGACGCTTCTTGTGAAGCACTTCGACGGTCCGGCTATGATTTGTGCAGCTGCTGAGGAGTCCCAGAACGACCTTATGGACGGCCGTGGCGACGCTTACTGTGGTGTACTTAACGCAAGCTACAACTTAAAGCTTCGTAACTTAAAGGCATACATTCCGGAGTACCCGGTTGGTACTGCAGAAGAGTGTGCAGACATGATTAAGGAATTCGTTCCGATTGCAAAGGCTATCGTTGGTCTTCGCAACTTAAAGATTATCTCCTTCGGTCCGAGACCGCTCAACTTCCTTGCTTGTAATGCTCCGATTAAGCAGCTTTACAACCTTGGTGTTGAAATCGAGGAGAATTCCGAGCTTGACCTGTTCGAAGCCTTCAACAAGCACGAGGGAGACGCTCGTATTCCGGAAGTTGTTGCTGATATGGAGAAGGAGCTTGGCGCAGGCAACAAGAGACCGGAGGTTCTGGCAAGACTCGCTCAGTACGAGCTTACCTTACTTGACTGGATTGAGGCTCACAAGGGCAGCCGCGAGTACGTAGCAATCGCTGGTAAGTGCTGGCCGGCATTCCAGACACAGTTCAAGTGTGTTCCGTGTTATGTAAACAGCCGTCTTACCTCCAGAGGTATTCCGGTATCCTGTGAAGTAGATATTTATGGTGCTCTTTCCGAGTTCATCGGTACCGTTGTCAGCGAAGACATCGTTACCTTACTTGATATCAACAACTCCGTTCCGGCAGACATGTACAAGGAAGCAATTGAGGGCAAGTTCCCGTATACCCACAAGGATACCTTCATGGGCTTCCACTGTGGTAATACCGCTTCCCAGAAGCTTGCATTCTGCGAGATGAAGTATCAGAAGATTATGGCTAGAAACCTTCCGATTGAGTGCACCAACGGTACTCTTGAGGGAGATATCGCTCCGGGCAAGATTACGTTCTTCCGTCTTCAGTCTACTGCTGATGCACAGATTCGTGCATACATCGCAGAGGGTGAGGTTCTGGACGTTCGTACCAAGTCCTTCGGTGCTATCGGCGTATTCGCTATTCCGGAGATGGGACGTTTCTACCGTCATGTATTAATCGAGAGAAACTACCCGCACCACGGTGCAGTAGCATTCGGTCACTTCGGAAAGGCTCTCTTCGAGGTATTCAAGTATCTCGGTGTTGAAGAGGTTAAATTCAACCAGCCGAAGGGTATGTTATATCCGACCGAGAATCCGTTTGCATAAAAGGTCATTTCAACTAACGTTAAAAAGCAGGACTTCGAAAGAGGTTCTGCTTTTTTCTGTCCTGCTCCTTTTCACAGAGTTATTTTTTCACATAACAATAAACACATAAATAACGTCTTTACATATTCCTTTATCTCAAACGATGTTTTTATCCCTTCTGCATCAGATTCAAACTCACAATCTCCTGCTCCAGCTTCACATTGTTTATTAGCATATATTCCACGGCAGTTCTGTATTCCGGTTCCTTGTATAATTCCTGCAGCCTCGCTCTGTCATTTTCTGTCAGCTTATGTAAGCATGATGTATAGCATGGATTCTGTAATTCCTTTTCCGACATGGAATACATTTGAAAATCAATTCCAGTCACTTCACAAAGATTTCTATGAATATAGAAACCTCCGGCATCAATATCACCGAAATGCGTGTAGCATATTCCCGGATTACAGTCGTACACCTTTTTTATGCTGGAAGGATTTTTCAACGACTACTTTTTTATCAAAAAGCTATTTTCAATGATATTAACCGTCATGTTATTGATAATTTCTGCATTGAATCGCCCAATTCCAGAATCCGAGAAAAAGCAGTCATCCTCAATAATACCTAACTTAATTGCGTCCTGTCTATCCTTGCCAAGATACGCAATAATATCCGCCACACGCATTACACACCCCTCGAGGGTTCCCGGAATCAATCGCTTGATTCCATCCTCCTTCGTAAGAGAGTTTTCGATTTTACTATCATATTCCGCAAAACTTTCGCATTTTTCCGGCCGATACTCCTTCATCTCCATCTCACCATTATGGCAGATAATCCCATCCAAGGTTTTCACAAAACTATATCCTTCAGCTCCATAAAATCATGTACAGTCATATGAATAATCCTATGGCCGGACGCACCAAAAACGCACAGAATTATATCACCGCAAAATATCCGTACGGACACATAGAGACACTCTTTACACCACCGACTCCTTACGAAACGCCGGAAGCCTTGGATAAAATCTGCGAGGAATTCAACCGGGTAATCGGCAATCTGGAAGCAGAACCCCTCATTGCCATCCCGATTCTCATCCGTGACTTTCTTTGTATCCACCCGTTTAACGACGGAAACGGACGAATGAGCAGACTCCTTACCACGCTTCTGCTCTACCGGAGTGGATTTTACGTTGGAAAATACATTTCTTTGGAAGCAAAGATAGCAAAGAACAAGGACCTCTACTACGAATCCCTGAACCGGTCTCAGGACGGCTGGCACGAGGGCAACGAGGATTCCCTCCCATTCATCAAGTACCTTCTCGGAACCATCCTTGCCGCCTACCGTGACTTCGAAGACCGGTTCTCCATCGTAGAAGAAAAACTTCCGGCCATCGACATGGTCCGAAAAGCCACACAAAACAAAATCGGCAAATTCACCAAACAGGACATCCGCGAATTATGCCCTTCCCTCAGTATCAGTTCCATCGAAGGCTCATTACGAAAGCTAGTCGCCGGTGGCGAACTCATGAGAAGCGGAGTTGGGAAATCGACTTTTTATGTGAGGGTAAAATAGAGTCAGCCACCATGAAAATGGTGGCTGAAAATTTTAAACTGAATTTCACTCGGTAGCAACTTCTATCTAGCCTTATCCGCCATAAATGCCGGATTTATCGCATAGAAATTCTTGGAATCGAGATTATCCTGTACAATACGCAGGCTTTCCCCGAATCTCTGGAAATGCACAATTTCACGTTCTCTCAGGTAGCGAATCGGGTCACATACGTCATGGTCATGAACAAGACGAAGAATGTTATCATAGGTAGTGCGCGCCTTCTGCTCCGCTGCCATATCCTCCGTCAAATCCGTAATCGGGTCACCCTTGGACTGGAAAAACGTAGAGGTAAACGGAACCCCTCCCGCCGACTGCGGCCAGAGCCCTAAGGTGTGGTCTACATAGTATTTGTCAAAACCGGAAGCTGTAATCTCCTCCGGTGTCAAGTCCTTGGTCAGCTGATGGACAATGGCAGAGACAATCTCCATGTGGGCAAGCTCCTCGGTACCGATATCCGTCAGTACTCCCGCCACCTCACGATACGGCATCGCATACCGCTGCGAAAGGTAGCGCATCGATGCTGCAAGCTCTCCGTCCGGACCGCCGAACTGGCTCATGATTACCATTGCCAGCTTCGGATTTGTCTGCTTGATATTTACCGGATACTGTAATCTTCTTTCATAACTCCACATTACTTACACTCTCCTTCCCACGGCCACGGATATTTTACCCATTTCCACTCATCATCACAAAAACAATCATAAGCATTCATCGGTCCGTAATTTGTCGTATATTCTTTTACGATTTTTTCTCTTACCGCACACATATTACGATAATAATCAAGAGCCTCTTCACAATCCGGATGAGTGTCCAGAAACAGGCGCGCCTCATCCATAGCAAAGCTCGCTTCACTGATCTTTCGCAACAAAGTCATTCTGTCTTTCTCTGCGCCCATATCAATTACATCTCCTTCCATAAAATTCTAAGTCAAGCTCCTTAAATATTGTACCGGTAGAAAAGCCCTCGCACACCTCATACAGCTTTCTCCACATCTGCCACGGTACATACGCCATTGCAAGTGCTTTCCCCGGCATATCCTCCATACATTCTCTGCAAGCTCCGTTTTTCTTTACTTCCCGGTACATTGATTCAATTGTGCAGTCTCTTTTTTCTTCCTTGCAGCCATAATCCTTTTCCATTTTTTTCTCCTTGCAGCCACAGTCCGACTCCATTCTTCTCTCTCTGCAATCGCAGTCAGTCTCTGTCCTTCTTTCCATACAGCCGCAGTCTGATTCCGTTCTTTTCTCCTTGCAGCCACAATCCGGCTCCATCCTTCTTTCCCTGCATCCGCAATCCATGTCCTGCTTCTTCTCCATCCGGTCGCGTTCCGTTTCCTTTTTTTCTTCTTTCTTATTACACACGCAGTTATCCATATTACCTAACGGTCTTCGATTCCCGTAATTTCTATAATTACTCATATTCTGCTCCTTTCTTTGCTCTCGCTTCGCCTCAACATATCATATGTTATCTTTCCTGATTGGTGATTCGGGTAACAAAGGAACCTTTAGAGAACAAAGTGTCCGCTTACGATATCGTCGGGTCGCGCGAGTGCGCATCCTGAGCGGAGCGTTTTTTTATTTGACCGGAACATTCCGAAGGAATTTCCTGTCAAATAAAAAAAGAACCGGGCAGTTCTTCTGCACCGGTCCACATCCTGTGATGTTGTTTTTATTGTTTCTAACCTTCTGCGTTCTTTGCATCCTGCCTCTCCCGATTTCTCCGCTTCGCCAGGATACCTCCGATACGTCCGGTTTCTTTGGCGGATAAAGAGCCCCAGCCGTTTTGCATTACACGGTCAAACAGCCCCAGCTCCTTTGCGATTTCATACTTTAGCAATTCTTCTTTGGAAAGCTCCTCCAATACAATCGGTTTCTTTTTTTTCATCCTTTTACCTGCCTGTTTCATTCTTGTCTTTGCTTTCCTTAACAGTATTACCTTTTTTTCCCGCTTTATTCCTTTTTCCTTTTCGTTTCAGGCTGCAGACAAACTCCTGCCATGCCTGTCGAACTGCGGTATCGGAAACAACCGCATTCAATTCTCCTCCGATAAACATAATGTACATACAGGCATACAGCCAGATCATACAGAGTACAATTGCAGTCAGACTCCCATACATGGCGGAGAAATCAGACAAGTGGTCAATATAAAAGGAATAAAGGTACGAAAATCCCATCCATCCTGCCGCACCAAGTAACGCCCCGGGAAGCTCTACCGTAATGTTGCGTGACTTCCGATTCGGGATGAACAAGTATAAGGCCCAGAAAAAAACTGCCAAAATCAAAAAGGAAACCACCGTTCGGAAGCTGATAATCAGAAATGCAGCATCCTCCAAAAAAGGTATTCTGCTCTGAATGTATAGATAAATCTGATTACCGAACACCAGAAGAACCAGAGTCAGAATTAGCACAAGAGCGAATATAAAGGTGTAACATACAGAAAGGAACCGAAGCAGAAAATAATTTCTGGTCTCATGATTTCCGTAAACCTCATTCATTCCCCGGATTATAACAAGAATTCCCCTGGACGCTGACCACAATGCCGTCACTACGGAAATTGAGAGAAGTGTCCCTGAGGTCTTTTGCATTACCTCCTCCAGAATCAAACCGATAAGCTCATGAATTTTCGGCGGAAAAAAGGAATGTACCGCCGTAAGCATACTCTCGGTATCAACCGGTAAAAACTTGAGCAGTGTCAGCAAAAAAATCAAAAAGGGCAGAAATGAAAGAATAACAAAAAAAGCCGTCTGTGCCGCAAAAGCGGAAACATTATCTTCTCGCAGCTTCTTAATAAACGCCTTCACCATACAATATCCGGTCCGTATCATGCTTTCTCCTTTCGTAGCACTGTACACGTTTTCAAAAAAGGCACAGCATTTCCCAGTCTGATTCATATATCCTTAGGAATTACTCCCATAGATAAATCCAATTTCCGTTCCTGGATAGTATTCCTCCATAATTTCTTCACAGGACAATCCGCTCCTCGCCATGGCATCCGCACCATATTGACTCATCCCGACTCCATGTCCGTAACCGCCGCCGGTTATAAGGTAGCCCGTCTGTTCCCGGCAAATCCCCTTCTGCAGTACAATAAAGGCACTCGGAAGCAAGGTTGCTCCGTTTACACTCTCTCCTTTTTTCCGATAAATCAGTTCCTGCATCGGAGCAAGCACCGTTCGAATATTGTATTCGTTTTTTACCAGAAATACTCCCTTTTCCCCAATTACAAGCAGCTCGGTAACAATACCGCCTGTTCCGCGTTTCTCTACACGGATGCTTTTTATCGCTCCGACCTCTCCGATTGCTTTACTGCAAAAGGTATCGGACGTTTCATCATAGGTCAGTATCTGCTCCGGAACCGTGGCATAACGTGTTTTAAGCGCCGTCTCTACTGTTTGATCCAATGTCTCCAGCGGAAGGAATGTCTGCCAGCGATACCATGGACTTTCGGAATCATAGGTCGTCACTTCTCCATTCAGGAAACGTGCCATCGCAGCATCATCCGGTTCTTCTGCCTGCGTCTGCGAACCGCCCCCGGCACCCTGCTCTTTTATTTCATGCAATTTACCGGAAAGGTACGACAGCTCCTCGGCATTTTCCCATACATCCTCCACAGAGGTAGTATACCCTGACGAGGTAGAAAAATAGTAGCACTGTGCCACTTTTCCCTGATGAAATAATACCTGACCATACGTATCCTTCACTGCCAGAACGGCAGCCTCACTTTCTCCGATATTATTATACACCTGACAGGCAATACTGTCATCTACATGCGCGCCGTATTCTGCATACCGGTTTGCAAGAAGCTCTGTATATGCATAGCTTCGCGCACAGATTGCTTGTGCCTTCAGCGCTTCCTTATGAAAGGTCGACGGCATCTCACTCGGAACCACTGCATACAGATATTCCTCCAGCGTCACCTCATTAATCACAAGAAGTCCATCGTTTCTTGCTTCAACCTCCAGTGTCCCGCGATATGCCGGTGTCCCGCCTGCACGTTTCAGATTACAAATCGTTATCTTCCCCTCCGGTTGTTCCGGTGTAATTATCCGTCTTCCCTGCGCTTCCCGAAACGACTCGCTTGTAAACCTGCAGATTTCACCGGCCTTAAACCGCTCTTTTTTTTCTCCGCACGTTACGGTGTATCCGCAATCCGCCGTCACCTCCACCGCAGAATGATAATATCCCCGGTAGCCCTCTGTCCCAATCAGGACACGAATTGTCCTAAACTCCGGCTCATGGCGTAATAACGACGCACATATCTTGCCGTCCTCCAATACAAATTCATTTTCCGAAGAACCAACCAGCAGCTTGCCGGACGGCTCCTCCGCCACACCATCGTATAATCGGTATACCTTAAAGTCTTCTGCCAGAGCCAGTACGCCGTATCCCTCCAGCTCTATGCTCTCCTCATCCACACGCAGTACCTTTGCAATCACTTTGTCCGGCTTAAGGACAAGCGAAAGAATCGTTTCCTCCTGTACCGTAATATCTCCCACACAGTCTGACAGAGCTCCCTGTATTTTTCCTTTTGTCATAAGGGTATACTCTTGTCCCTCAAAGAAAAAAGTAATCCTGTCCTCCCCGGAAGAAAGAATCCATGCATTTTTTAATACATGGGGGACTTCCGGTGCAGGCGTTGACGTCGCAGTCGGACCTTCTCCTTTCTGTGAAAAAAATTTTTCTTTCCAAAAAAACAGCAGTACCGCAAAAAGAAGTACCGCCGCAAGAAACAGAATTCTCTTTTTCATACTCCCTCCGGACAATCTTTTTTACTAAACTATGATATCCGAAGAAAAAATATGCCACAGATATGAAGCGTTGCCCTCTACTCCTCTTCTTCGCCGGTAAGTCTCGCTCCGATTCGTGCAAACAGAACTTCAATCAGAAGCTGCACCACAAGATAAAACAGCACCGCACAGGCCAGGGCAAAGAAAGGATACTGCGTCCGAAGTCCGTTTGTAAGCATCACCTGCGTCAGATCATTGACACCCACCAGACCTGCCAGAGAAGACATCTGTAATAAAATACAAAGTAGGCGCTTTATCTCATATAAGGACTGTTCCGTCACAAAAGGAAGCAGTGCCGAAAAAAACTCGCGTCTCGCTCTGCGGTTAACCGCAGCACTTCTGATTACTGTCTCTTTTTTTATCGCGCGGGATAAAATATCTGCCAGATGTCCGCCGCCGTACAAGCCGAATACAATCACCGCGATGAATACGCCGCCCCGATGCATTCCGCCAAGAAAGGTATAGTACCACATCAGGAGTGCAAGATACAACGGTGTTCCCTTTGTCAAAAAGGAGACCGCGACTCCGATTCGACGCAGCCATATCTGCCCGGATGTTCTAAGAAAGGACAGCCCCGCTGCCAAAAGGCATGCTACACACATTGCAAGAACAAATATAAGTACTGTAAAAACACAGCCCTTTATAATGCGCAGATATGCACCACCGCCGATTAAATTATTATATACCGCATCATAAATATTCCGAATCATACTTTTCGTTCCTCCGTTCTCCTTACCTCTAAGGCACACCTTTTATTCTAACGTGAGATATGCGTATTCCTTCATCGTATAATACCCTTTGGTGACAAGATAATTCTTTTTTCCCGGTGTCGTATTCCTGCTTGTTCCATATGCAAAAAGCAAATCCACCTTTTCGCTGTTTAATACGGCAAATGCATCCTTTGTCCCTATCACAACCGGTTCAAAATGATAGCCGGTCCGTTTTTCCAGCTCCTCCAAAAATGCAACGGAGAATCCGCAGGGCTCTCCGTCCGCATCTAACCGGTCAATCGGAGGCAGTGTTCCGCTCACCCCGACATACAGTGTCTTTTTTCCGGCTGTCCCTTTCGACGCATACAAATCAAGGGGTACAGCGGCATCCAAGTAAGCGACCTGAAGAGCTGTCAGCGTTCCGTCCTCTTCCATCTCGGAAATTGCCGCATCCAGCTCCTTGCACAGCTCTTCCTCCCCTTCCCTCATTGCCATTGCAAAGGAAAGACGACCGCCGCCTTTGACCCCGTTTGAGGTATCCTCCGGAGCCTGCAACCGTACCAGCCCTTTTTCGGAACGCAACAGATATTCTGCTGTTACATCAGGACAACAAATCACATCCGCACGCCCGCTTCTCAGTTCATACAACAAGCCGGAGAAAGAATCCGTCTCCCGGTAACCGGAAAGTTTTGTCCCAAGAATCGTCTCAAATAATACCTCTGCATTTTCTCCCGGAAGATGTGCCGATGCCACACCTGCCATTACACTGCCCTTCAAATCCTTTGTAGAAACAAGCCCCTGCCCCTTTGCATCCGGCATTGCAAATCCGGCTGCTGCCAGAACAAGCAGAAGCACTGCCATTGCTGCCACAGCCCACAGGCTGATTACTCTCTTCCTCATGCCAACCTCCGTTCTATTCTACCGTGAGCCCGATAATTCTCTCGTCTCTCGTACCGACCACAATCGTATTCCCGAATACGGCCGGTGTCGCTTCCAGCGTCGTATTCAGGGAAATTGAATCCAGTAGTACCCCGTTCGCGGCATTCAATAATAACACCGTTCCGTCCGAACAGCACTGTACCAGATACACGGCACCAATCTGGGAATACAGCGTTACCGTAGAACTCCACGCATATGCAGAAAGCTCCTTTAACCAGACCTCTTCCCCGGTCTGCGTATCCAATGATACCAGATAGCCGGAGGAAAGCCCCGGACAGCGGGATACGGAATAAATAATCTGTCCCTCGATTGCACCCTGTCCCAGCACACCGGTAGCAAGAATTCCTCCCTCGACTCCGTCTACATTATGACATTCGAAAGACTTTTTCCATACCACAGCTCCGTTTGCTGCATTCAGCTTATAGATTGCTACGGTTCCCATGGAATGTGCGTCTAGCATTGCCTCCGTAAGAGTTGTTGCCACATAAATAAAATTTCCGTCCGTTTCCTCGGAGAATATCGGGGAGGAATTTACATCCCCGTACACATCCTGCGCCCATACCATAGACATTGTATTAAGGTCCAGACAAAAGAACACACCGCCGTTATCCCCGACATACAGATAATGCTCATTCACAACCGCTGAATTTTCCATGCCCCAGGTAAATGCAGACTCGGTCGCCCGTGCCGTGGAATACGTAAAATCCGACAAATGCTCCGGCTCAATCGAAAGAGTCCCTGCCTGTGCGTCGTACTTCGTATTCAGCTTCAACGTATACAGCACACCGTTTTCCCCCGGATAAATCAACGTATCCGTAGTCACATCAATCACCGGTGAACTGTCATAGGCGTGAAAGGTACGATATGCCATCTCATCGTTATCTCCGAACTCATACAGCTTTGTTCCGTCAATCAGACTATAGATATAAACCCGTGGACTGACATTTTCTCCGAAAAGACCGGTCTGGGCATCTCCCGAACCGAGTACCAGAAGAGGGATACCCGAAGGATGCAGGGAAGCAGTTCCTTTAAATACCATGCCGATATGAATGGCATCCCTGCTCTCACTTCCGTCCTCTAAATCCAGAAAATGAATATATCCATCCATGCCGGAATAAATCACTTCCACAAAATTTTCCTTTGTCTTCTTTTCCGGATACAGATTCATGATACGCTTTGTTTCTTCCGGCCAGGAAATGATAAGAGGCTGTCCGGTCCAGCCGTTTCCCGACCAAAAACTCTTTCCGTTTGATTTCAAGAGCTTTCCCGTATCATAGCTCCAGAAATCCTTTGAAAACTTTTCCTTTGAAATCTGCGCTGTTCCATAGGAGGACAACGTCCTGTGATAATTCCCGCGGAACGTAAAAATACCGTCCACCGTACCGGCTACAGCGTAATCCGTAAAAGAAATCGGCTCCTTTCGCATCAGGTCATAGTCGCCTTCTAAAAGTACAGCCTCCCCGTCTTCGTAAGAACGAACCGTTTCTTTCATTCCGAGCACCGCCGGATCCGTCTCGGCGGTACAGGATACCGGACCGTCTGCCCCGGCAGCTGCCTCCGGGAAATACTCCGTCTCTGCCATACCGGTTGTATCATGCCGTAAATTATATAAATAGCGGATTCCTCCTGCCGCTGATATTTTCTTTAGCATAAACAATCCCACCACGCAAATCAGCAGAAAAAGACCGCAGAAAACGCCCAGTGTTATCTTTGTTCTCTTCTTCATACCGTCAAACCTCCTGTTACTGCTTTATGTTCTGCATTACCCGGAGTGCCACCGCCACAGGGACCTCTCTGTTTCTCTCCCAGATTCCCGCAAACTCACTGATTGGAAGAGGTGCCGCCACGGTTCCTGTTTCAATCGTAACTTCGGGAATTTCTTCGATTCCCACTGCCCCCTCACAATATCCGGCCTCGTCCTGTTTGTCGGTGGAAGCAGATACAATACGATATCCGGTCAGCTCATGCACCGTTTCCACAACATCAAGGCACCGGTTCCGTATCTCCCCGGTCTGTCCGAAATCCCAGTAAAGTACAGAGCCGGTCGAATGGTAGCTCAGAGAAGCCGCCGTATTCCGGCTTTTTGTAAGCTCCATCAGGTACTGCGTCTCCGGCTCGGACCCCGGAGCCGTTCCCTTATAGCGGTCTGCTGCCGGACCGTCTGCCCCGTTAAACTCCTCCCAGCCATAAGCAAAATTCCGGTTCAAATCCACACCGTTTGCATTTGCCTTATACCGCCGGTAAAAGTAGTCTCTGTCCACACCGGCTCCGTCTCTTTCATAAAAACTCTCAACGAGCGTGCGAAGCTCCTCGGAACGGATTGCTCCCGTCCCCAGCTGGCTGACCGAAACTCCGTCGGGATTTGACATAGGGACAACAAGAAGCGCAACCTTCGAAAAAATATCGCGATACAACACTCCGTTAAAGCTGCAGGTATCATATCCCCGGGCGTAAGTTTCGAGCTGTTCCATTACAAGCAGAGAGGTCAGATGCTCCCGTCCGTGAATTGCAGCCTGAACAAATACTGTCTGTTCCGCTTCCGGACTTCCGAACAAGACAGCAGGAATCGGCCTGCCATCCGCACTCACACCCTCCCATGAGACGGAAACCAGTCCGGGATATGCTGCCGAAAGGAGCTCCAAATCCTTGCACATCCTGTCATAAGTATACGGTTCCTTTGAAGTATCGACAATATCCTCGGGAATTATAACCGCAGAGGTAGGAACTGCCGCAGGTGTCGGACTGCTATTACTCTCTCCGTCTGCAATGTTCTCTCCGGCAGACATCGGCACTACCGTCGGAGTCGCTGTCAGTCCGGGGTCCCCGTGCGGAGCCTCCTGCTGCTTCCTTCTGCAGGAAGAAAGTAGCAATATCAAGACTGCCCAGGGCAAAAGAAATCCCCGTATTCTTTTCCTGTTCATTACAGGCCTCCTCTCCTCTGCATCCTTTTGTCAGAACGGAAGAACCTTCCTGTCTGATAAGATTCTTCTCCGAATTCTACAAATTCCGAAGCACCGCCTGTAAATCCTGTACAGTCGCCACCTCTATCACCTGAATCCCGGCATCCTTCTTATCCTCCTCCGACTGCTTCCGCTTCGGAACAATGACTGTCCGGTAGCCCATTTTTGCTGCCTCTGCAATCCGCGCCTGCATCATGGTAACAGAACGAATCTCTCCGGTCAGTCCCACTTCTCCGAACGCCACCGTGCGTGACGGAAGCGGACGATTCCGGTAGCTGGACAACAATGCCAGCACAACTGCCAGGTCAAGAGAGGGCTCCGTAATCTTCATTCCGCCTGCCACATTTACATAAGCATCACAACCGGCAAGAGAAATCCCAAGCCTCTTTTCCAGCACTGCCATAAGAAGCGTTACGCGGTTATAATCCGTACCTGCCGCTGTTCTGCGCGGCATATTGAAATTTGTCGGACAGACAAGAGCCTGTACTTCCACCAGTATCGGGCGGGTGCCTTCCATTGCCGCGGTAACGACAGACCCCGACTCGTCCTCCGGGCGTCCCTCCAGCATATACTCTGACGGATTCTTTACCTCACGAAGTCCTGTACCTGCCATTTCAAACACACCGATTTCATTGGTGGAACCAAAACGGTTCTTTACCGCGCGCAAAATACGATAGGAGTTGTGACTCTCCCCTTCAAAATATAACACGGTATCTACCATGTGCTCTAACATCCGGGGACCGGCTACAACGCCCTCCTTTGTCACATGGCCGATAATAAAAATCGTAATTCCAAGTCCTTTGGCAAGGCGCAGTAAGGAAGCGGTTGCTTCCTTAATCTGACCGGGACTCCCCGGCGTTGCCTCTGTCTCTTCCCTGTAAACCGTCTGGATGGAGTCAATAATTACAACCTCCGGCAAGCTCTGCCGGATAGTCTCTTCCACCCGGTTTAAGCTCGTCTCCGCCAAAAGCAGGGTATCCCCGTCCGTCACATGAAGTCTGTCGGCACGCATCCGAATCTGGCGAACCGACTCTTCCCCGGATACGTAAAGCACCCTCCGCTTTTTTCCTGTCAGTGCATAACACATCTGCAGGAGCAGAGTAGACTTTCCGATACCCGGATCACCGCCCACCAGCACCAGAGAGCCTATCACAATCCCGCCGCCGAGTACACGGTCAAGCTCACCGATTCCCGTGGCAATCCGCTCCTCCTCATCCGTATCCACTTCCGAAAGAAGCACCGGTTCTGCCACCGATAACGGCGAAACGCCGTAAGCAGCTTTCGTCTTGCCTGCTTGCGGCGCCTCCACCAAAGAATTCCATGCCTTACAGCCCGGACACTGTCCGAGCCATTTCGGCGATTCCATTCCACATTCTTTACAAAAAAATACTGCTTTCCCTTTTGCCATAACTCCCCCCACGTAGTTTACTGCTTTACCACTCTTACCGCAGAGTTGCTTCCTACGGTCAGCGGCAGACTGAATACAAGCTTACCGCCCAGATTGGTTTTCATCTTTCCGATATTGGTACCGTCAATATAAAGCTTAAACTCTGTCTCAGCCTCCAATTCAAGGGTAACCTGCGTATCCGTTGTACCCTCGACCGTAAAGCAAAGCTCCTTTTCATTTGCCGTAAAATCCGTTACCTTCGTACCCGGTACCGATTCATATACAAACATGCCGTTGCGTTCCAGCTTTGTAATCTCCTGAAACGTCTTTACTTTATACAAATCCCCGTCAAACTCAAAGCCGTCTGCTTTTGCCTTTGCATCAAGTGTGTAATCTCCGAATGCAAGCTTTCCATTGTCCTGAACATAAATCAGATCTGCCATTTTTTTATCCTCCTGTAACAGCCGTCCATCTGTTATTTGTTACATTATCAGTATAGCACAACTCCTTTTATATTTCCACAAAATTTAACAGATTCATAAAATCCTCATAATTATTTCATTACTTCTTCGCTTTTCGTATCCGGCGCAGACGAAGCTCTGCATTTCCCGGTGTTTCCGTCTCGTGTACCGTTAAAGCGACCGTATCCCCCTCTGCCACTTTTCCGCTTAAAATCTCTTCTGCAATCAGGTCTTCTACGTGTATCTGTACCGCACGGCGTATCGGTCTTGCCCCATACTTTTCGTCTGAGCCTTTCTTTACAATAAACTCTGTCACTGATGCATCCGGTCTTACGGTAAGTGCAAGCTGCTCCTTACAGCGTTTTACCACATCCGCAAGCTGAAGGCCGGCAATTTCCTTTAATGCCTCACCGCCTAACGGCCGGAACACAATCGTTTCATCAATACGGTTAATAAATTCCGGCTTAAAGCTATGCTTTACCTCCTCCATTACTGCAGCACGCATCCGCTCATAGTCTGCGGTTTCGTCCGTCTTCTGCAAAAATCCGAGGTTCTTCGGCTCCATAATACGTCCGGCTCCGGTGTTGGAGGTCATAATAATAATTGTATTCTTAAAGCTGACCCGTCTGCCCTGTGCATCGGTAATATGCCCATCCTCTAACACCTGCAGAAGAATATTAAACACATCCGGATGAGCCTTTTCCAATTCGTCAAACAAAACAACAGAGTATGGATTTCTACGTATCTGCTCACTCAGCTGTCCGCCCTCCTCGTGACCTACATATCCCGGAGGAGAACCGATTATTTTAGATACACTGTGCTTTTCCATATACTCGGACATGTCCACGCGGATTAAGGCCTCTTCCTTCCCGAATACAGCCTCGGCAAGTGCTTTGGAAAGCTCTGTTTTGCCGACACCGGTCGGTCCCAGAAACAAGAACGAACCAATCGGGCGCTGTGGATTCTGAAGTCCCACACGAGCACGGCGGATGGCTCTGGTAATCGCCATTACCGCGTCCTCCTGCCCAATCACACGCTTTCGCAAAACGTCCGGAAGCTTTAACAGCCGTTCGCTTTCCTCTTCGCAAAGCTTTTGAAGAGGAACCTTTGTCCAGGCAGAGATGATATCTGCCACCATCTCTTCTCCGAGTACCGGAAGTTCCTTCGCGGCAATTATCTCTGTTTCCATACGATTCTTTAATCGTTTCTGCTTTGCGGCCACCGCTATAGCTCCTTCGCTGTCTCCGGCCAGTAACAGCCGTTCCTTCTCCTGTTCCAGCCGGGCAAGCTGCTGTTCCTTATCATCTCCGCCATGCTTTTTTGTCAGAGTCTCAAGCCGAAGCTTGGACGCTGCCTCATCCAGCACATCAATTGCCTTATCCGGAAGAAAACGGTCATTGATATACCGCTCGGAAAGCCTTACCGCGGCCTTCACCGCTGCATCGCTGATTACAATGCCGTGATGGGCCTCATAGGTTGCCCGAAGACCAAATAAAATCTCTTCTGCCTCCTGTAAGGAAGGCTCCTCTACCACAACCGGCTGGAATCTGCGTTCCAGTGCCGCATCTTTTTCGATGTACTTGCGATACTCTTCTCTGGTAGTTGCACCGATTACCTGAAATTCTCCGCGCGCAAGTGCCGGTTTCATGATATTGGAAGCATCCAGTGCCCCTTCCGCACCGCCGGCGCCGATAATGGTATGCAGCTCATCAATAAAAATTAAAGCATCTCCGTCTGAGATTGCATCCTCCATTACCTTTTTTATCCGCTCTTCAAATTCGCCACGGTATTTCGAACCTGCAACCATTGCCGACAAATCCAGAGAAAGCACTCTTTTTTTCTTCATACAGTCCGGAACATCACCTTCTGCAATCCGGCGGGCCAGACCTTCTACAACTGCGGTTTTGCCCACTCCCGGCTCTCCTGTCAGACATGGGTTATTCTTTGTTCTCCGGCTTAAGATACGAATCACGCGGCTGATTTCCTCTTCCCGCCCGATGACAGGGTCGAGTTTTCCGCTCCTTGCCGCCTCTGTCATATCCTTACTGTATTTTTCCAAAAGACTTCCGCTGTCATTTTTCTGTCCCCGGCTCCGGCTCATGGCATACTCTGCCTTCGCGCGGTTCGCATCAATTCCCATTGCTTCCAGAGTTGCAAAGAATACCTTCTGTACCGGAACTCCCAGTGTATTAATAAGGCGTACCGCAATACAATCTGTCTCCTGTAAAATTGCCAGCAGCAGATGCTCCGTACCAACCTTTTCACTTCTGTAACG
>JAQXOR010000034.1 GCA_029099805.1 Lachnospiraceae bacterium | reverse complement strand
CGAAATGTTCCATAATCCGTACCGCAAACCGCTCCGGCTTTGAGGTCGCAAGAATCAGCTTTGCACCCTGTCCGGAAAGCAGCTGAAGTGTCTCCTCCATGCCGTCGTATACTTCATTCTCCGCCCAGCCGATATCCTGATAACGCTCCCTATACTTCGCCGTTGCCTCTAATGCCTGCTCATGGGTAAAATGATAAAATTCATCAAAGGACTGCATGAGCGGCGGTCCGATTACCTTACGAAGCTCTGTCCGGTCCTCCACATGGACTCCCATATGCTCCAGCGCATAGGCAAAGCTCTTCGTAATCCCTTCCTCCGGGTTTGTCACCGTCCCATCTAAATCAAATAAGATATACTGATATTTCATTATGTTCCCTTTCTCTCTGTTTTCCTTCCCTGCGTGTCAGTTCATGGAAAACTTCCAATAGACATCCCCCTCGAAGCTTTCTTTATCTACCGTAACGGTATATTCCTTTTCTTTTCCGTTTTTCCGCAGGGTAATGGTATAGGTTCCCAATATTTTTTCAAACTCCACCGGAGCTGTTCCGAGACTTATTCCGTCAATCAGAACAACCGCACCCGCAGGCTCCAGCAAAAATGTCCGGAACTCCTTATCATACTCATAGCCGCCCGCTTCCCCGATTGGTACGTAACGGCGGTCTTCCGTAACAGTCTCTCCATCCCCGCCTTCTGTCCCGGCCGCTCCGTTACCGGAACCGTCGCCGGACTGTCCGGGATCTGTATCCTTTCCCGTCTCTGTACCGCTGTTTTCCACAGAACCGCCCGAAGACTCTTCTCCGGATACCGTCCGTTCCTGTAAATCAATCTGGAACGTATGATATGGTCTGGAAATGGTCAAATATCCCTTATACGTAATATATCCGCCGAGCTCAGCCTCGATTTTGTGCTCGCCGTACTCTAATATCAGGTCCTTCTCGTAATAGTCTGCCTGTTCTCCGTCAATTTTAAGCACCGTCGAAAACGGTGAAATCTTAAAACGTACCTCCGCGGTCTTCGCCGGAGCCCCGCCATACTCATGTAAGTCAATGACAACCTGCTCGTTACGAGCCACCGTAACCTCCGCTGCCGCTGCCTTTTTCTCTCCGGTCACGGATACCGCATACTTTCCTTCCCGTACCAGATAGGACGGTTCCCCGTCAAGCGTATGGCTTTCCTCGCCAAAGGTAACCTTCGCCCCTTGAAATTCACTGCAATTCACTAATTTAATCGACCCATGTCCCTTTACCACATGAATCGTTACTATCTCCGTGCCGATACCGCAAAGCTCTACCCGGTCCATCTCCCTTACTTCACCGGTCGCAATCTTCTCACCTTCACAGTAGGCTACCGTATTCTCCGTAAGCTTATAATTGGAGCCGTTTACGGTAAGCATGGAATCCGTCACGGAAAACTCGTCCACACCATGAAGCTCCCAGTGCTCCGAAGACAGCTGCATCCGCACCAGTCTTCCTTCCCCGTCATACTCCGTCCGGACAATATCTCCGAATTGTAAAGATGCCGCATAAGTAAGACTCCCGTATTTACTGCGGATATCTGCCGCTACGCCATAGGAAAGAGTTACCTCTCCGCCTGCTTCCAAATCATATAAAACAATGGTACTCTCTTCGGTATCTACCGATTTTACCATCATAAGCCTGTTATGCTCTGCCGTTATCTCCTCTGCCGGTGTTGTCCCGGTAGGCTTTGGTAAAGGCCTTTTTGTACCGGCAGGCTCTTCTTTCTCCGAAAAAAGTGTCAGCACCGTCACAAGGAGAATTACCGCCGCCGACGCTGCCAACAAAAAAAGAACGCGCTTTTCACTTTTCATGTAAACTCCTTCCGGCTCACGCCTATGAGAACATTATAGCGAAAAACGCGCTATGATTCAAGAGATATTTCATGAGTATTTTAACACCACCGCACAACCACCTCGGAGAGCAGTGCCTCCTTCTCTTTTTCCTGCTCCTTCACCGCCAAAAGCTTTTCCGTGGTCTTTTGCGGTATCCAGGACTTTTTACCGTTGTGATAGCTGTTGGTGATTTTCCAGAACTTCTCAGGATAAGATAACAGCAGATAAAACACCTGCCATTCTGCCTTTTCTACCTGCCGTACAAAAGAATACGCCTCCATCAATTCCTCCGCCAGCTGCCGGTTCCACCCGGTCTTCTCCATCAACTTCCGGAAAAACAAATAAAAATCGGCAATCTGTACCCCAAGACATGCCTTATCGAAATTCACCGTCGCAAAAGTCCCGTCATACTGCACCAGTAAATTGTGATGTGTGTAGGTCCCATGACAGGCACGGCCGGCCTTTATCGAAGCCGTTAACGTCCCCTCACTCCCTCTTTCCTTTGCCCATGCAAGTGCCTCCTCTGCTTTTTTGTAAAACTCCGGAAAGGTATTGAGATAAATTGTTTCAAAGTATGCTTTTTTCCGCTTTTCACGGATAAAGGAACGCACCCGCCGCAGTTCTCTGTTCCGCTTTTCAAAAAGCTCCGGCAGGCTTTTTTGCATCGCACCCGGCAAAGCCTCCCCGGACACCTCCACCCCCGTCAGGGCATTATGTAAAGCTGCCAGATGTTTGACCGCCGCCACTGCCTGTTCCGGCTTCTTTATGTTGCATTCCTCACCGAAATACCAGTCCTTCAGTAAAAAAGGCTCCCCATACTCATCTGGTGTCACATAGGTACCATCTCTATTCGGACAATATTGGTCTACAGAAAATCCCTGTTCCCCCAGCCTTGACAGCAGACTTTGTTCAAACACTGCACGGCACTCGCTCCCACTATATGGCAATAACAGTTTCGGTCCCTGCTCGGTGTCAATGCGAAATGCGCCTCTGGTCCTTGCGGTTCCCGTTACTGTAATTTCATATTTTTCAAAAAATTCAGGACTCTTTTCCTCCACGATATCTCCTCCGATTCCTCATGCCGGATTGCATCCGTAATCCAGACAGGTATATTCTTTACATACTATGAGGCTTTCGGAAAAATCATGTATGGGATTTATTGTATTCTTCGCAGCAGCGATTCCGGATTATCACAGTAATCAAGGAGTGTCTGACGGGTAATTCTCTTCTGCTGGTACAGATTCAGCAGATACTGGTCCATCGTGATCATTCCGTCGTCTCCTCCGGCAATCAGTGCATTGTTAATCTGGTGGTTTTTGTTGTCCCTGATCATATTACGGATTGCCTGGTCCACATGCATTATCTCAAACGCAGGAAGCAGACCGCCGTCAGCCCCCGGAACAAGCTCCTGGGATACAACGGTCCGAAGTACCATACTTAACTGAACCCTTATCTGCCCCTGCTGTGCACTCGGGAAGGAATCCAGAATACGGTCAATCGTATTAACCGCACCCTTTGTGTGCAGTGTGGCAATTACAAGATGCCCCGTCTCCGCCGCCGTCATTGCCGTCCGGATTGTTTCCGAATCACGCATTTCACCCATCAGAATCACATCCGGTGCCTGCCTCAGGCAGGCGCGCAGCGCTGCCAGATAATCCTCGGTATCAATGGAAATCTCTCTCTGGCTGATAATACTCTTTTTATGGGTATGAAGATATTCAATCGGGTCCTCCAACGTGACAATATGCGTTTCCTTCGAGCTGTTTATTCTGTCGATAATGCAGGCCTGCGTTGTAGATTTTCCGCTGCCGGCGGTTCCTGTTACCAGCACCATTCCATCCGTAATATCCGCTACCTTCATTACTTCTTCCGAAATATTCAATTCCCTCCAGTCAGGAATCCGGAACGCAACCACACGAATCACTGCCGCAAGGGAACCTCTCTGGCGGTATGCGTTCACGCGAAAACGTGCCACTCCCGAAACAGCAAACGAAAAATCATCATCCCCGGTCTTTTCAAATCTGTCCATTTCGCGATTTGCCAGCTCGTAAATCTGCGCAATTAACTGCCTTGTCTCATCCGGCAGCAGTGATTTTGACATAAGCGGTACGATGTGACCATCCTTCTTTTCTACCACCGGACTTCCTGCCAGAATAAACAAATCCGATGCTTTCTCTTCTACTGCCTTTTTGAGATACTCCATTACCTCCATTCCGCTTTCCTCCATTTCTCTACTCCTCTGCTCCGTCCCATAAATTTAACGTATCCTCTTCCTTCCACTCTGTTGTGGATACTGCCTGCCAGCGTAAAATCCGGTATTCTTCCCCGCTTACCTCTGCCTCCACAACCAGCTTCTGAACCTCCGATATTTCACATTCATATTTATAGCTGTCTCCCTGCTTTTTTACCCCCTCAGGCATCGTCCCCTGTCGGAGCTTCGCAAGAATCCCCTCGGCCTCACAATCTGCGGCATAATAAGCGCGCACTGCCTCTGCGGAGGCGGTACTAAGACGTCCGTCCGCCTGTACGGAAGACAGACTCAATAATGCAAATACCGTCAGACAAAGCACAATAAATATCACAAGCAGAGAGCTTCCGCCCACTGCCGGCGGTGTATCCGACCGTCTCATACTCTGTCACCTCCATTTATTTCTGCCCGGCTGCCGGAATCCGGAACAGCTCGGAGCCGCTTTCCGACAAAACAATAATATCCGCCTGCCAGAGAAAACCCGTCTCTTCCGCGAAATACTCCACTGTAAGCGTAAACTTCCCCGTCTTCTCCTCCGTTTGCTTCCAGTCGGAATCATAAAATACTACCCACTTATTTTCCTCTGTCTGAACTGCCCCGGTCTGTTTTACGTACCCGTCAATGCCGCTCTTTTTCAACAGCTCCGCTGCATTCTGTGCCTCAAGAGAAGCCCTGTCCGTCGCTTCATATTGTCGTGACAGCTTCTCAGACAAAACAAAAATCCGCACACACACCGTCGCGGCCAGCACGAAAACCAAAAGCATCACCAGATGCTCTATCAGTACCAACGTTGCTTTATTTTTCATGAAAGACCTCCTCCCCGGCACTCCGCAAGGTCAGTCTTTGTTCCGTTATCGTTCCGTTTTTCTGCCTGACTGTTACAAACAGGCTCCCGTCCTCCAGAGAAAAGCACATCTGCTCTGCCTCCATAAGCGTTTCCCCTGCCGCCGGTTCAAACTCAACATCCTCCGCCGAAAAGAACTCCCGTACAAACCCCTCATAGCAATAAATGCGGGTATGATAGCGTTTCCCGTCAATCCACTCCGTCAGCTGCAGCACATCCGTATCTCCTGTTTTGCCCACCGAAACAGCACCCTCACAATCTGCCTGCCGTATCTTTGTTGCAATATATTGCGGTACCGTTCTTCTCTCGTACGCCGCCCGACCCCGTTCGGTCAGACGCCCGTATACTCCCGCTCCGGTCAACAGCACCAGGATGATGCATACGGCAAGTACCGCAAACAACACAAGGACAAGAACCTTTTCTGTTTGAAACTTATTTCCTTCTCTCTTCATAATTCCTTTCCAGCACCGTAATATCCGGCATCAGATTCTCCGCAAAAACATCATACACAACAAGATAGCGTGCTTCGTCCACCTGAATTCCGTACTTTTCCTTCACATATGCAAAATCGGGCGGATAGATTCCCTCCGTTGCATAACAGGTAATCACACTGCGCCGTATTGCTTCCTCCAATTGCTTTTTACTCTCCTCACTGCTTCCCCGGCTCAGATTGGAAACTGCCGTCAAAAAAACAAGCAATGCTCCCAGACATACCACCGGAAACAGGAAACTCCGTAACCAAACCCACTGTTTTTCTTTCATCACATCACCCGATTGCTTCCATAATATTCATCAACGGCAGCATTACCACTAACAGAATCACACCGACCAGTACCGAAATTGTCAATACCAGTGCAGGCTCTACCTTATCTACGCGGTCTGCCATCGCTGTTTCCGCTTCCTCGGACAGTTTTTTTGAAATCTCCTCCATCACACTATCTCCGTTTCCGCACTGCATCCCGACTCCAAGCAGCCGGCACGATGCCATTGGGAGCACCTCTGATTGTTTCAGCGCATCAATTAACGGAATTCCTTCCGTCAACAGCTCCCTGCAACGCAGGCAACGGTTCTTTGCCTTCGGAATATCCGCAAGCACCTCTGCCGCAAGCAGCATCGTATCCTCCAAATGAAGACCACTCGCAAGTCCCATCGATATCACCTGTGCCAGTGCCGCATCATTTACCTTCCGCATTACCCCACGGTCACCCATGCACTTTTTCCAAACCGCTATTACCCGTTCCTGAAATGTCTGCCATGCGGCGAACAGCACCGCCAGACACAGTAATAGTCCGAGGAGAACATAGAAAATCCAAAGCTTTTCTTTCATCCACAATCCAAAATTCAACAATCCGCCCGCGATACCGGTCATCTTTCCTCCCAGTGACTCATACACGGATTGGAACGTCGGGATTACTCTGGTCAGCAATACACCTACCACAATCAGCATAAGAAGCAGTAAAACCACCGGTTGCAACAGTGCACTTTTCATGTACCGGTTCGTCCGCTCCTTTTCTTCATAATAGCCGGCCAGCGCCTTCAAAGCCTCCTCCAGGCGTCCCATCGTCTCCCCGGCACGGATACTTCCCTGTACATAGGCAGGAAAACATACTGCTTCCTTCAGGGCATCCGCAAGCGAAGTACCCATATCTACCTTTTCCGCCATCTCAAAGTAAACAGTCTTCCGGTCATCCGCTTTTTCATCCTCTGCCATCAGTCTGAGCCCGTCCCCCACACCTACGCCGGAATGAACCAGCCATGCCAGTTCTTCACAAAAGGCAGAGAGCTCCTGATTCCTAAGTTGTTTCATTCTGCTGCACCTCAATATAAGTATTTTTCTTTGTAATTCTCACCGTCTCCGATGTATTCCATAATCTCCTTACTCTGACTGCCCGAGGAAGCAAATGTAGGGTCCATTCTCTTCCAGGAAGCCCCGTCAAAATAAATCACACTATCAATCCAGCCGTCTTTCTCCGTATATACACTAATCCACGCATGATATACCTCTCCGGCATACCCTACCACCAGTTTACATGGAACAGACTGACTGCGAAGCATTCCCGTCATCAATGCCGCATAATCAAAACATATTCCTTTCTTTGACTCAAGAACGCGGTCCAAATCCGGAAGATACCCGCTCTTTACAGTCTTTGCCAGTTCCTTGTCATATGTCAGCGTATGGATTACATATTCGTATACAGCCTTTACCTTTTCAAGCTCTGTCGTTTTCCCGGCTGTCACCACGGCAGCTTCTTTTATGGTAAGCTCGGCATCCCCGTAATTCACATACTGATTCGGCCGTAGAAAAGGTGCAAACTCGTCCTTTAACTCAACTGTCACCTTTGCCGACAAAACCGTAGCATATTTACTTCCCTCAACATTCTCATATACAGAAATCTGATATGCACCGTTTCCGTCAGAGAGCGGAAATGTCTCCCATTCTCCGGATGCAATATTATATGTATAGGTCGTGGACGGTCCTTTTACCTGCACCTTGAGCCTGCGCTCCGTCTCCTCTTTAAAACACACCATAACATATCCATCCGTTGTATTGGAATAATCAATCACCGCCCGGTCTGTTTCCTTTACCAGAATTCCGGCTGCCTCCGGTTTTAAGATGTCCGGTAGTGCCGGAGCCTGTGCAAGTATCTCGTTACCAAATGACATTTCATCAGGAAGTCCTCCGGAAGTCACAGCTGCACCAGGACGTTCTTCGACTGTCCCCGGATGCTCCCCACCTGTTCCCGGACGTTCCCCTGTCGGTCCCGGATGCTCCTCAACCGTTCCCGGAGACTCCTCAATCAGCACCGGGCCTTTGCTCTCATTCTCCGCACAGCCTGCCAAACCAAGCAGAAGTACCAAAAAACATAATATTTTACTAAACCGCACTGTATTCACCTTATTTCGGAATAATCTATGTATCTATCTTACCATTATCAGAATAACAGATTTAAAGAAAAAAAGAAAGACATTTTTATGGTTTCCGGATAAAACAAAGAGGGTTCACGCATTCCTGCGGCAACCCTCTTGCATATAACTCATAGCAGCCTCGAAAATTAGATTTCCTTATTTCCCTCAGCCTTATTCTTTTTTACAACCTTCTCATAAAATACTTTTCCTGCAACAGCAGCGATAAGAAGGAACAGTAAAGAAAATCCTGCAATCTTCATGCCGTTTTCTTTCAGCGGACTACCTGCCAACGGTACGTCAGCCTCAGTAATCTCAACGTACTCTTCATTGGTTTCGTCGTCCTCGCCCAAAGCATCCTTAGCTACTGCTTCAGCATCGCTTAACGGAACATCCTCTTCCTCGATATCAACAACCGGTTCATCCTCTACCGGAGCATCTGTCTGGTCATTATCAACATCCGGGGTGTCTACCGGAGTGTCATCGACTACCGGTGCATCCGTCTGGTCATTGTCACCATCCGGAGTATCTACCGGTGCGTCATCGACTGCCGGAGCATCCGTCTGGTCATTATCACCATCCGGGGTATCTACCGGAGTGTCATCGACTACCGGCTCGTCGTCTACTACCGGTGTATCGCTTAACGGAACATCTTCCTCCTCAATATCAACAACCGGCTCTTCGTCTACTTCCGGAGTCGGTTCCGGCGTTACTTCCGGGGTCGGTTCCGGCGTTACTTCCGGGGTCGGTTCCGGCGTTACTTCCGGGGTCGGTTCCGGGGTTACTACCGGGGTCGGTTCCGGCGTTACTTCCGGGGTCGGTTCCGGCGTCACTACCGGGGTCGGTTCCGGGGTTACTACCGGGGTCGGTTCCGGGGTTACTTCCGGAGTCGGTTCCGGCGTTACTTCCGGGGTCGGTTCCGGCGTTACTACCGGGGTCGGTTCCGGGGTCGGTTCCGGCGTTACTTCCGGGGTCGGTTCCGGCGTTACTTCCGGAGTCGGTTCCGGCGTTACTTCCGGGGTCGGTTCCGGCGTTACTTCCGGGGTTGGCTCCGGCGTTACTTCCGGGGTCGGTTCCGGTGTTACTTCCGGGGTCGGTTCCGGTGTTACTTCCGGGGTCGGTTC
>JAQXOR010000033.1 GCA_029099805.1 Lachnospiraceae bacterium | reverse complement strand
GGTAACTATTTTGAGTAGGACAGAGAATTTTACCATTGGTGAGAGGAATTTTCATATCTAATGGTAAAGTCGATGGTGAGCTATAAAAAATGTACCATGTGGAAGGAGAAATATGTAACCCCAATGGTAAAGTTCAGAGGAAGAGCAAAAGATGTACCATTGAAAGTGGCTTTTTCATAAAATGAATGGTAAAAGTTGAGGGAGGGGTAGAAATCTTGTCGGGAGAATGAGCTCTTCGACATTTCCCCTGTGCTCGAAGCATGTACGCAAAAAGCGGCAGAGCCAAATAAGAACTCTGCCGCATCTTTTAAGTTAAAATAGTAATGTATGGGTGCTTTCATCCATACAGGGAATCAGTCTTCCTCTGCCGCATCTTCGATACTGTCGAGGTATTCTTCCAGACTGTCCAGACTGTTTTCCATACCGTCTGCGTGTCCGTCTTCCGCGTCTAACATTCCTTCCAGAGAATCCAAATAGGCATTGCCTTCGTTGTCTGACATTCCAAGCATTTCGATTTCAAGGTCTGCCCCGTCCACTTGATTGTCAAGCTCGCTTACACGGTTCTCCAAACATTGAAGTTCGCTTTGAAAAGCAGAGATACGAGCGGTTACACTGTCCAATGTATTTCCTGTAAGAATTCCTTGTGCGGTCATGTTTTCTATCCGGCTTAGCAACTCTTTAAAACGATTGTTCAGGTCATCAGCACGGTCAGATAAGTCGTCCCGCTGCATTTCAATATCATCCAGATGTTCTGCCAAATCATCGGAAAGGGTTGATGTGTTTGAAGTCGCAGGAATCGGCGGGATATCCGGGATTGGCGGAATATCCGGAATCGGCGGGATGTTTAAATCCTGTGGAACATTCATGGTATGTCCGGCTACGTTGCCGCTGTTCTTGAGTTCTTCTTTACGTCGTAACGCCTCGGTGGAGTACTTGTTACCGCCGTACTGGTTGATACTCGGCCAGCCGTCTGCAAAGACGAGGTTGTGGCGCTGCGGGCGTCGGTCTGAAAATTCATCCGGCGCATCCTCCCAGTCTGCATAGAATTCCGGATCCTTGGCCGGCTTGACTGCCATCGGGGCGTTCCCTGCCACAAAGGAAAGGCAAACGCTTACCGTGGTCGTATTGGTTCCAGCAGCATTAACCGTGTCGAGGGCTTCCGGTGTGCAAAACGGAATGGAATACAGTTCCCAACCGTCCTTATGTAACAGTGGTTTGATGTAGTTACGATTCAGCTTGTAGGTATAGCAATTTTCCCAGTCATTTCCAAAGGCAATCTGCAGTTTACAGATTTCACTGCTTTTGTCGTTCTCTCCGCCGTTTAGCCAGAATACGAATTGATAGTCCGTATCCGGTGTCAGGGAGAGCGCATTGGAAAGTGCACGTACATAAGGAGTGTCCCAGTCGCCGAACATCAGGCATTCCACCAGACCACCGTCAAAATCGCTGATAAAGCTGCGCTCTGCATGGGCAGGCTGTGCAAAATTCGCAGATCTGCCGGTGTAATGTCCGTTAACCCCGAAGCCGTTGTTATTGCTATACTGTGTCTGATCAAAAGACCAATTCCGTGGATTGAAATAGATGTAATTCATTTGATTAACCTCCGATTGAGTGTATGTATCGGACGGTTCCGTTTTTGCGGACAAACGAATGGTACAGTCGTCCACGAAAAGCGCCCGTCCATTCTTAATCAGTCCCTTCGCCCGTTTCGGGTAAGTGACTCCGATGTAGTTTCCATGTTCATCTGTTACCGTTACGTTTTTTGTCATGGGTGTCTTCCCCTCTCACAGAAGTTACTACAGATGCATACGGTGCATCTACAGTGGTTTCGCCGGAATAAGCATCCGGCAGGTGTCTGCGGTGTGCTGTTTTTTCTTATGGGTGCCGTCCCCGTGCCGCATATACGGCAAAAGCCGTAAGGAATCGGATTAGGACTCCTTACGGTCAGTATAGCACAGGCTTGACCGGTTTGACAAGCAAAATTTGTCGGCGCTTTTCTGTAGTATGACGTGGGTTTCAAACGCATATGAATTGCTTTTTTGATGAATTTGAATCGATTCACGGCAAGCGATTCCTGCACTTTAAATCAGTCGCTCTCTGATATAATCAAAGCAGTGGTTCAGCTTCTCTGTATGTACCGCTCCGGCGGCATCGAAAGCGGTTGCTTCGATTGTGAAATGCCCTGTATAGTTCTTTTCCTTTATGAGCCGGAAGAACGGCTCAAAATCAATATTGCCTTCTCCGATAGCGAGAGTGCAAAGCTTTGCCCACTCCATATAGCCGCCGCCGTAATCATTCACATGCAGATGCTTTATATGTCCTTTGTCCCAAAGCCACTGATACTCCGGCGCATAAATCAGCTTCATCTGGTCGTGAAAGGCAGCCATTTTGGTATCAAATACAAAATGTACCTCCGGATATGCTTCTGCCAGCTCCACCCAGTGCTTCATCGGGTTCTCCACATTGCATACTACATTTTCTACGAGTAAATCCAGACCGTAGCTTTCTGCCATTGGCAGCAGCTCTCCCAGAGCCTTGCGGTTATTTATAAAATTACGGTCGGAATATTCGCCGTCCCAAAGATGGATTACCAGTTTTTCGGCACCAAGCCGCTTTGCCATGTCGCAATTAACCGCAAACAGACGAAAGGCGGTCTCCCAGTCGCCCTCTCCGTTTTTGCTCAAGGCCTCGCCGATATGCTTCTCACAATGCATTACCGGGATGCATAACTTCATCTCCTGCAAGTCCGCGACAATCTCATCTGCCTTGTCATACCAGCTGTCATACATCATAAATTCGTAACCGTCACAGGAAAGCTGTTTTGTGAAATCGAAAAGCAATTTATGATTTCGCCCGTTGGGTCTTCCAATCAGGGCGCCTGTGGAGCAGAGTATTTTTGAATTCATCCCGTTTAAATCCTTTCATAGTAAGTAAATTGAGAATGTAAATAAATGTTGAAATAACGGCTCGGTTTTTATTTCAATATAAAGAAAGCGGACGGAAAGGTACACTTATTCATTCTAGCATGACTTTGTAACATACGCAAGTGTTGGGACGTTACAATCACCGGAGAAGCAAAATGAAATGTTTTACTTCAACAAAAAAGAAATTATAAAAAAATAAAAAAAGTGCTTGCATTTTTGAAAATAATTGGTTATAATATCATTCGTGGCTGTGAGAAACACCATAGAATATTTTGGGGTATCGCCAAACGGTAAGGCAACGGACTCTGACTCCGTCATCTCAAGGTTCGAATCCTTGTACCCCAGCTTCTGTAAAGACTCGAAGAATCGGGTCTTTTTTTGCGTGCTGGCAAAGCGAGCATACTCAGCGTTTTGGAAGCTTGCTTCCGAAAAACGCTGAGTATGCGAGCGCACCCACGACTGAGCGACGAAGTCGCGAAGTGCGTGGGAAGTGCGAAGCACGAGCCAGCACGCAAATGAGGGAAAGGCAAAGCGAGCGCACCCACGATCGCAGGTGTTACAAGGCTGCACAATTATTACAAGGAAACCTTCTTGACTTTTCTCCCGGGTTATATCATACTGTTTACAGAAGGAAAAGGAGGTAGCAGACATGAAAGAGGTTTGTGATTTTTTAAAGAAAGCAGGAACTTATTATCTGGCGACGGTGGAGGGCGACCAGCCGAGAGTCAGACCGTTTGGTACGGTACATATTTTTGAGGATAAGCTTTATATCCAGACAGGAAAGGTAAAACCGGTTTCAAAGCAGCTGGCGGCAAATCCGAAGGCAGAGCTTTGCGCGTTTATGGACGGCACATGGCTTCGTGTAGCAGGTGAACTGGTAGAGGATGACCGCAGAGAAGCAAGGAAGTCAATGCTTGATGCTTATCCGAATTTGCGTGCTATGTATTCGGAGGATGACGAAAATACACAGGTGCTTTATTTTAAGAATGCGACCGCGACATTTTCATCCTTTGGTGCAGCACCAAGAGAAGTGAAATTTTAGGGAAACGCTTTAATCAGCGTTTTCCATAAACGGGGCAAAAGGTAGATTCTCACTTTGCGGGAGTGATTTTCGGTTTACGGTCTGTGCTTTTTTCTGGCGGTTTTGTAGAATAGGGACAAAATCAATCGAAACGGGAGGTTTTGTTATGGCAAGAAATTCGATGGGGCAGTTTATGGCTGCCCTGCGGAAAGCAAACGGGATGACGCAGCAGGAGGTGGCGGACCGTTTGTGTGTATCCAATAAGGCCGTAAGCAGGTGGGAACGCGACGAGTGTGCGCCGGATATTACTTTAATACCGGCAATCGCGGAGATGTATGGCGTGACCTGTGACGAACTGCTGCGGGGAGAACGTATCAATAGGGATGCTGAGGCACAGGAGCAGAAGGACGGAGCCGTGGAAAAAGGTAGAACGGATAAAAAGGCGGAACGTCAGCGAAAGGCGGTGATCAGTCGTTCTCTGTCAGGCTTTAAGACGATGGCACTGATTTCAATTGCTCTGTCTGTCGTGGGGCTGATTTTTATGTTTGGTATTTCTTATGGCTTTTGGCGTCCGGTGGTAGGCTTCGCGGTGCTGCTCGTATTCGAGGCAGTTGCTGCGGTATTGCTTTTGATTGCGGTAAATAAACTAAAGGAAAGCAAGGCAGGGAATGAACTGTTTGAAGATTTGGACGCTGAAACAGCGGAACGATTTGACAGAAGCTTTGGTGGGTTTACGTTTCACGGTTTTTTTATCACCTTTTCCGCGGTAGTACTGCCGCTTCCACTGTTGTTTTACGAGCACCGCTTTATATACTTTATGGTAGGTGTTTTGGATTTCCGAAGATATTTGCCCTGTTTGATGTTTGAGGTGCTCCTGCTGCTTCTGTTGTACCTGTTGGTAAAGGAGCCTTTTATCCGCCTGGTGACCGGAAGAAAAAAGGAAAGCAGTTTCCGTCCGCAGAGCCTTATTTTGTTAAATGGAATACAGCTTACCGCGTGGGTTCTTGCGCTGATTCTGACTCTGGTTCTGCCTTATTTTCGCATAGCCCCGACAGGTATTCTGATTTTACTCATAGGCATAATAATAGTGGTGTTCGCTTATAACATCATGCTGAAAGAGGCCTACATGGATTATGAGATATGGAATGAAAAATTGATATTCGGAGGAGTCTGCTGGGCTTTACTGGTGGGGAATCTCTATTTGGTTGCGAAGAACATTGGAAAACACAGGAAAAGAGTACGAGAATAAAAAATAGGAAAATATAGGCTAATATGAGCACAGAACGTTCCTGTGTGTATAGAGATGTGTATGGAAGGCACATCAAAGAGATCAGATTTTTTAACATCGGAAAGGAGGCCGCTATGCCGGAGAAAAACAAGCAGCATAAAAAAGACGGCATCCTTCCGGTTATTTTTTGGATTTTTTTCATTGCCACAGTGGCGGTTCTGCTTATTTTAACAGGGACGCTTCTTTCCAGAAACGGTACCCTTAATCGGTGGAAGGCACAGTATACCGCATGGAAGGAGGAACGGGAGGCTGAAAAGCGTGCGGAGAGTGCCGGAGAAAAGACAGTGCATTATTTCGGGCCCGCCGGCATCGCAGAATATGAGAGCTGGTTTGCGGGTGAATGGTTGAATGCGCCGGGGGCGGATAAAACGGACGGGGAGCACGGAACTGCCGGAAACGGAGAGCATGGAGCAGTCATAAGCGGAGAGGATGATCCATTGCGACAGGCTCTTACCGCAAGTCCTGTAAACGGTTCGGAGGACTGGTGGAGTAAGGCAAAGAAAGTGGCCGGGACGGTAACTCTGTATGCACAGGCGGGTGTACCGCTTTATAATGCTCCACAGAAAACCGGGACAATATGCGGATATGGAAGCGCAGGAGAAGAATTCCGTCTGTTTGCGGTATTTGAGGATGGATGGTATGTGGTAAGTGACGGCCGGTTCTATTATTGTACCGAGGGAGAGCATTATACGATGATTCGTCCGGAGACTGTGGATTTTGAGGCGGTTTCTTCGGGAGTTGAGAAAAAGAAGGTATTCCATGAAGTGGAAACGATACTGCAAAAGCCGGAGCTGCCTCACGGCTGCGAGGTAACGGGACTTGCTATGTTACTCCGGTATTACGGCGTTTCGGCGGATAAATGTGTTCTGGCGGAGCGGTGGCTGCCCAAGGGAGCATGGGGAGAAACGGACTTCCGGAAAGCCTTTGTGGGAGACCCGAAGAAGACCGTTGCCTCTGCCGGGTGCTATGCCTCTGTCATCGGAGATGTGGCGAACCGGTATTTACAGAAAACAGTGAGTAGGAATGGGAAGAAAGAAAAGGAAGGAAACGACGAGCGAAACTCTTTGACCGCGGTGGCAAAAGAAGGACTTTCATTTGCAGAGTTGCTTTCGCTGGTGGAGGAGTCTCCTGTGCTTGCCTGGACGACAATGGAGCTGAAGGCACCGTATATCGCGCAGGTATGGACGGTGGATGATGAGGAGCTTTACTGGCAGAATTATGAGCATTGTGTCGTACTGACAGGGTATGACCTTGAGAAGGAGATACTCTATGGTACAGACCCGTTGTACGGACCTTGTGAGTATGATATGAAGCTGTTTTCTCTGCGTTTTCAGACAATGTATTCGCAGGCGGTGTGGCTGACAGAGGAAGAGCCTTAAGGAAATATTAAAAAATTTGGCGCAGGAAATGATTGACAGAACTCCTGCGCCGTGTTATATTCTAACTGTATGAAGCATACTAATACAGTTAAGAATGAAAAACGATAAGGGAAAATAATCTGCCTGTAGAAACGTACAGGTGGGAGGAAAGGAGGAAGCTGCACGTATGATTGTTTTGGATTATACAGACCGGAGACCCATCTATGAGCAGGTTGTGGAAAGGTTTCAGAGTCTTGTGTTGCGTGGAGTGCTGGAGAAGGATTCTCTTTTACCGAGCGTGCGCAGCCTTGCAATGGAGCTTTCCATAAATCCGAATACCATCCAGCGTGCTTATACGGAGCTGGAGCGCAGGGGAGTGATTTATGCGGTGAAAGGAAAAGGTAACTTTGTGGCAGATATACAGGCACTTCTTAATCTGCGTGAGAAGGAAGTAACGGATGATGTGGAGCGTCTGGTGCATAAGGCAAAGGAAGCCGGAATGTCAAAGGAAGCACTGGAAGGTCTGGTAGATAAGGCGTGGCAGACGGGCCAGCAGCCGGAGCAAACGAAAAACGGATTGCCGGGAGAGAGTCCGGTGAAGTACGCCGGAATTTATGAGAATATGTCGCCGGTACAGGCAGAGAGAAGACAGCAGAAAGAGGAAGAACTGCAGAAGGATGTTGCAGAGAATGGAACAGGAGGTGAAGCAGATGATTAAGGCGGAAAACGTCAGCAAACGTTTTGACGGGATTACTGCTGTGGATAATATAACGGTAGAGATTAAGGAAGGACTTGTATTCGGTATGGTGGGTACAAACGGTGCCGGAAAGTCCACACTGCTTCGTATGATAGCGGGGGTACTAAAGGCAGATGAGGGAATCATTATGGTGGATGAGCAGCCGGTGTATGAGAATCCTCTTGCGAAAAGGGAAGTATTTTATATTTCGGATGATGCATATTACTTAAATAACGGGACTCCGGTGGATATGGCAGACTATTACGGTGCAGTGTATGACCGGTTTAACCGGAAACGCTATATTGAACTTCTGGACCAGCTCGGACTACCGCTTAGCCGTAAAATCAGTACCTTCTCCAAGGGAATGAAAAAGCAGGTATCCATTTTGCTCGGGGTATGTGCCGGGACAAAGTATCTGCTTTGTGATGAGACCTTTGACGGTCTGGATCCGGTAATGCGTCAGGCGGTAAAGAGTATTTTTGCAAAGGAAATCACGGAACGTGGGCTGACTCCGGTGCTTGCCTCCCACAATCTCAGAGAGCTTGAGGATATCTGTGACCATGTGGGACTGCTTCATAAGGGCGGAGTGCTCCTTTCCAAGGATTTGGAGGAGATGCGTACCGGAATTCATAAGCTGCAGTGCGTATTTGAGAGTGAGGAGCAAAGAGACAGGGTAGTATTGGGATTAGAAGTTGTAAATAAAGAACAAAGGGGACGTTTAGTGACGCTTACGGTACGCGGAAATGCAGACGAGGTTGAAGCAAGAGTGGCAGAGGCCAATCCTGTATTCTATGAGATGCTTCCGCTTACATTAGAGGAAATCTTTATTAGTGAAACGGAGGTGGCAGGCTATGACTTCAAGAAGCTCATTCTTTAAGCTTATGAAAGAGGATTTACGGCAGCGGCTCTGGACGATTGTGCTGGCGTCGATTGTGTTTCTTCTGCCGGTTCCGATTTACCTTGCGATGCAGCTTAGCAGATACGGCGACAGAATGTCTATGAGAGAATTTTTGTTCAGACTGACCTCGCCGCTGGAGGCAGGTAGTCTGTGGCTTGCACTTGTCACACTGTGCGGAGCACTGATCTGCGCGGTCAGCGGGTTCGGGTATCTGTTTTCAAAGAAGAAGGTGGATTTCTTTCATGCACTGCCGGTGAAAAAGGAAAAGCTGTTTGCCGTGCGTTATATCAACGGAGTGCTTATTTATGCCGTGCCGTATCTGCTTATGCTGCTCATCAGTGTCATAATGATTGCATTCGGAGCGGAGCTTTCCGGTGAGGTAATGTGGAGGCTGGTTAAGGGTTGCATTGTGCACGGGCTTGGATTTCTGACGGTTTATACGGTTCTCATTTTATGTGTTACATTTGTCGGAAATATTGTTGTGTTTTTCGCGGTCAGCGGCTGGACCTTTGGAATTACGGCGATAGCGTTAGCAATCTATAACTGGTTTGAGAGCAGCTTTTTTGAAACCTTCTGTTATTACCAGCAGGCGTATGAACAGCGTCTGCATGACCTGCGGTTCTTGTGTCCGGGATATTTCTATGTATCTGCGGTAAGTGAGCCGGAGGCAGGGCTGCTGATTCAGCAGCTGGTTTATACAGTAGTATTAATCGGGCTTGCACTGGTGGTATTTAAAGTACGGCAGTCCGAGGGGGCCGGAAAGGCCATTGCATTTCCTGTATTAAAGCCGATTATCCGTGTGTCGGTGGAAATTCTTGCCGGTGCCTTAATCGGAATGATGTTCTATGAGATGACCGGAGGTGCATCAGGCACGCTGGGGTGGATGCTGTTTGGCGCGGTACTTGGAGTGGTTCTCAGTCATATGCTGATTCAGAGTATTTTCTATTTTGATGTCCGGAAGTGCTTTGTCGGAAAGGCTTCGATGGTGGCATGTATTGTGGTGACGGCAGTATTTACACTGGTGATGCGTTATGATGTATTCGGGTATGACCGCTATATGCCAAAGCGGACGCAGATTGAGTCTGTGGCTATCAATATGCATGGACTGGATGGAATCCGGAGTAACCAGATGGTGAAAGGAAATCATGTATACTGGACGAGCGACCTGGAAACGATGGAGCTTTCAGCTGTTGATGCGGCGTATCCGTACCTGAAGGTATTGGTGGAGGACACGGATATATACTCTGAAAAGATAAAGAAAAATCGACTGGAGAGCGGATACATCAATGTTGATGTTGTTTATCATCTGAAAAACGGAAAGAGCGTGTATCGCAGCTACAAATCAAACGGTATGCGGGAGGATTTATTTGCGGGAGTCTTTGAAACAAAGGAATACAAGGAAGGACATTACAATGATATCTATACTGTGCCGAGTGATTGGCTTACTGCGATAACTGCCCGTTATGCGATGAATACGCAGGAGATGCGGCTGTCGATGACGGAACGTAGGGAATTCATGCAGGTTCTGCGGAAGGAGCTTTCGGAGCAAACTCTTCGTGAAAAGCTTCATACTCTTCCGGTTGCGATTGTAAATCTGCAGTATGATAATACTGCGGGGTATGAGTTACTTGACAGTGGCGAGGAGTTCGGTCCGCTATATTTTACAAACGAAATCGCAATCTATCCTTCCTTTACGGAAACGCTTCGTTTCCTAAAAGAAAGGGGCTTTGACCCGGAGAAGAAGTATGTATGGACCGGACTGGAGTCGATGCATATTGAGTTTCCAATGGAATTCTATAAATACCCGGAGGAGGCTGCGGATCTGGTTCCGGAGGCATGGGTCGAAGAACAATATAGCAGGACAGAGTATATTGAATGGTATCCGATGACTACCTCGGATAAGGAATGGTCGTACGAACAGGTACTGGTAGCCCCGGAGAATTTTGAAAGAGTGTACGCTCTTTGCAAATGGGAGGAATTGTATCAATACGGTGCTCCGAATTACTCAAGCTATGGTTTTTACACGGTATCCCTCGATGTTCCGTCGGATGGATATAATACGCAGGAAAGATATTATTTTATCATTCCGAAAGAAGCTGATTTGTCATTTCTGTTTGATAAGTAAAAGAAGGATGGGAGTATGAAAGGTTGTGCCGCCTTGTCGGGAAATCGACAGGGCGGTTGCGTTATTTTGATGCATTTTTGCTGCAGCAAGTAAATTTTTCTTGTAATTTTTCGGAAAAAATGATACACTATCCCCATGTATTATAACCTGTAAGTCCCACGCTGCAGGAGGCAGGTCGGAATCTAGAAAAGAGGCAGCGAAGAAAGAGGTCAGTATGGAACGTTTTTATGTCCCGGAAGGGTATCATTCCGCACTTTCGGTCAAGGAGACCCAGGGTGCCATTAAGCATGTGAAAGACTACTTTGAGCGTCAGCTTGCAAAGCAGCTCAATTTGACCCGTGTATCTGCTCCGCTATTTGTGAAACCGGAGTCCGGTCTGAATGATAACTTAAACGGCGTAGAACGTCCGGTTTCCTTTGGAATCAAGGAGCAGGGAGATGCCCAGGTAGAGATTGTACATTCCCTTGCAAAGTGGAAGCGCATGGCGTTAAAGAAATATGGTTTCGTCTACGGTGAGGGACTTTATACGGATATGAACGCAATTCGGCGTGATGAGGATACCGATAACATCCATTCCATTTTTGTGGACCAGTGGGACTGGGAAAAGGTAATTCTTCATGATGAGCGCAATGTGGAAACTTTGAAAAAGACAGTACGCAGTGTGTATGCGGCTCTTCGGGAGACAGAGCACTACATAGCGGAGAAGTATGACTACATTGAGGAGTTCCTGCCGGAGGAGATTTCCTTTGTTACGACGCAGGAGCTGGAAAATATGTATCCGGATGATACGACGAAGGAACGTGAGAATAAGATTGCCAGATGTAAGGGTGCTGTATTTATTATGCAGATTGGTGATAAGCTGGCTTCCGGAGAGCGTCATGACGGCAGAGCACCGGACTATGATGACTGGCAGTTAAACGGGGATATTATTGTGTATTATCCGGTACTGGATATGGCGCTGGAGCTTTCCTCCATGGGTATCCGTGTAGATGAGCTTTCCCTTGCGGAGCAGCTTAAGAAGGCACACTGTGAGGAACGGGCAGAGCTTGCCTTTCAGAAGGCGATTCTGAACAAGGAACTTCCGTATACGGTCGGCGGCGGTATCGGTCAGTCCCGTATCTGTATGTTCTTCTTGCGTAAGGCACATATCGGCGAGGTACAGGCGTCTATCTGGCCGGACGAGGTAAAGAGCATGGCAGAGGAAAAGGGTGTTATGCTGTTGTAGAAAACCGGGGGGTTGCAGCCTTCTGCTGCCGTTTCCTGATTATTACACCGGATAATGGGGGGAGATAATATGCGATTTATCGGAAATATTTTGTGGATGGTATTTTTCGGATTCTGGACGGCAGTTGTATGGTTTGCGCTGGGACTGCTCTGGTGCATCACCATTGTCGGGATTCCTTGCGGGGTGCAGTGCTTTAAGATTGCGGGACTTGTGCTTTGGCCGTTCGGAAAAGAGGTGAGCTCTGATTTTGGAGCACATCCGATTCTGAATTTGATCTGGATGCTTTTCGGTGGACTGGAGCTTGCAATCAGTTATGTGGTCGGCGGTGCAATTTGCTGTATTACGATTATTGGCATCCCGTTCGGAAAGCAGTGTTTTAAGCTGGCGACTTTGTCACTGGCACCGTTTGGAGCGAGATTGTAGAAAATTGAAAAATCGCGCATGGCGACTTGCCCGGACGTCCTGTCCGGGCATTTTTTTTGCCGCGTGGCGTAATATCAAAATCCGGCAGGCGAAGACCTTAGCTGTCGAAGTCTGCGACTTCGACAGCACGCGTACCGCGAAGGGAATGCGAAAGCCCCGCAGTTGTCGGTTGCTACGCACCCGCCAACACGCGTGCCGCGTGGCGAATTAAAAAGAGCTCCATCCGGAAGTAAACTTCCAATGGAGCTCTTTATTAATTCTTACTTAGGGCTTTCGCGATGTTTACTCAGCCATCTTTACAAGCTTAGCGTACTTGTCGGCAGCATCCTTTGCAGCCTTTTCGAAGAGCTTGGTTGCTCTCTCCGGATTGGTTCTGGAAAGTCTGTTGTAACGTACTTCACTCTCGATGAATGCCTTGTAGTCTGCGGTCGGTGCCTTGGAGTCAAGCTGGAACGGATTCTTGCCTTCCTCTGCAAGACGCGGATCGAAGCGGAAGAGGTGCCAGTAACCTGCTGCTACTGCGTTCTTCTCCTCGGTCTGAGCGTTCTTCATACCGCCCTTGATACCGTGGTTGATACACGGAGCGTAAGCGATGATGAGGGACGGACCCGGATATGCCTCTGCCTCTGCGATTGCCTTTACGCACTGGTTGTAATCAGCACCCTGTGCAATCTGTGCAACGTATACATAACCGTAGCTCATTGCAATAGCTGCAAGATCCTTCTTCTTAACATCCTTACCTGCTGCTGCGAACTGTGCGATAGCACCGGTAGGAGTAGCCTTGGAGGACTGTCCGCCGGTATTGGAGTAAACCTCGGTATCGAATACGAAGATGTTTACATCCTGGTTAGCTGCGAGAACGTGGTCAACGCCGCCGAAACCGATATCGTATGCCCAACCGTCACCACCGAAGATCCACTGGGACTTCTTAGCAGCGAAATCCTTGTTTGCAAGGATGTACTTGCGGTCTTCATTATCACAGTTGCAAGCCTCTAATGCCGCAATCATCTTCTTGGTAGCCGGACCGTTCTCGGTGGAGGAGTTGATGGTATCAAGATAGCCCTTTAATGCTGCCTTTACATCTTCCTTCTCAGCTACTGCAAGTAAATTCTCAGCTGCAGCTACAACGCGCTTTCTGAGAGCCTTCTGTGCAAGCTGCATACCGAAGCCGTACTCTGCGTTATCCTCGAATAAGGAGTTAGCCCAAGCCGGACCTTTGCCTTCCTTATTTACAGTGTACGGACAGGACGGAGAAGAACCGCCCCAAATAGAGGAACAACCGGTTGCGTTGGAGATATACATTCTATCACCGAACAACTGGGTAATTAACTTAGCGTAAGGGGTTTCACCACAACCTGCACAAGCACCGGAGAACTCAAGGAGCGGCTGCTTGAACTGACTTCCCTTCGGAGTGGTTACCTTGAACTTTTCAAGAACCTCTGCCGGAGTCTCTAAGGTTACGCCGTAATCGAACATCTTCTGAGCCTCAAGCTCGGTCTCAAGGTTTGCCATGCTGAGAGCCTTGTTGCCCTTAACCTCCGGACAAACATTGACACAGGAGCCACATCCGGTACAGTCAAGTACGGAGATGGATACTGCAAACTTCTTGCCTTCCATGCCCTTCATGTCTGTCATCTTGGCACCTGCCGGAGCCTTAGCAGCTGCATCAGCGTCCATAACTACCGGACGGATAACGGCGTGCGGACATACATAAGAACAAAGGTTACACTGTAAGCAGCTCTCCGGATTCCAAACCGGAACGTCGATTGCAACACCACGCTTCTCGTAAGCAGCGGAACCGGTCGGTGTAGAACCGTCTGCATAATCAGTGAATGCAGATACCGGCAGGCTGTTACCGTCCTGAGCATTGATCTTTGCCTGAACGGAATTTACATACTTAAGAACATCTGCACTGCCGCAGGTTGCCTTCTCGGTAAGATCCTCATCCTTAGCATCCTTCCAGGAAGCCGGAACCTGAATCTCAACAACACCCTCAACACCACGGTCGATAGCGGTGTGGTTCATCTTAACAACATCGTCACCCTTCTTGGAGTAAGAAGCGGTAGCAGCGTCCTTCATGTACTTTACGGCATCCTCAATCGGGATGATGTTAGCAAGCTTGAAGAAAGCAGCCTGTAAAATCGTATTGATACGTCCGCCGAGACCTACTTCCTTACCGATGCTGATACCATCGATGGTGTAGAACTTAATGTTGTGCTCAGCGATGTAACGCTTCACCTGACCCGGTAAGTGCTCTTCCAACTCGTCCATATTCCAGGAGCAGTTCAGAAGGAAGGTACCGCCGTCAACAAGATCCTGTACCATGTTGTACTTACGAACGTAAGCCGGAGTATGACATGCTACGAAGTTAGCCTTGTTAATAAGGTAGGTGGACTGAATCTTCTTGTCACCGAAGCGTAAGTGGGAAATCGTAACACCACCGGACTTCTTGGAGTCATAATCGAAGTATGCCTGAGCGTACTTGTCGGTGTGGTCACCGATAATCTTGATGGAGTTCTTATTTGCACCTACGGTACCGTCTGCGCCGAGACCCCAGAACTTACAAGCAGTGGTGCCTTCCGGAGCGGTAACCGGATTCTCGGTAATATCAAGGGAAAGATTGGTTACATCATCTACGATACCGATGGTGAACTTCTCCTTCGTGGTATTCTTAAATACGGAAATAATCTGTGCCGGAGTAGTATCCTTGGAGCCTAAGCCGTAACGTCCGCAGTAAACCGGAACATCATTGAACTTGGTGCCCTTTAATGCAGCTACTACATCAAGGTACAGCGGCTCGCCGAGAGCACCCGGCTCCTTTGTTCTGTCAAGAACGCTGATGCGCTTAACAGTAGCAGGAATAGCCTCTACCAAATGCTTTGCGGAGAACGGTCTGTAAAGACGAACCTTTACAACACCAACCTTCTCGCCACGTGCCATTAAGAAATCGATGGTCTCGTCGATGGTATCACAAACGGAACCCATAGCAACGATAACGCTCTCAGCATCTGCAGCACCGTAGTAGTTAAATAACTTATAATCGGTACCGATCTTTGCGTTAACCTTGTCCATGTACTGCTGAGCGATTTCCGGAACAGCATCATAGTACGGGTTACAAGCTTCTCTTGCCTGGAAGAATACATCCGGGTTCTGAGCGGTACCACGCTGAATCGGATGCTCCGGATTGAGTGCACGGTTACGGAATGCCTCAACAGCCTCCATATTGCACATATCCTTTAAGTCCTCGTAATCCCAGATTTCAATCTTCTGAATCTCGTGAGAGGTACGGAAACCATCAAAGAAGTGTAAGAACGGAACGCGGCTCTCGATTGCGGTTAAGTGAGCAACTGCACCAAGGTCCATAACCTCCTGTACGTTGCTGGAGCAGAGCATAGCGAAACCGGTCTGACGACAAGCGTATACGTCGGAATGGTCACCGAAGATGGAAAGTGCGTGGCTTGCAAGAGCACGAGCGGTAACATGAATTACGCCCGGAAGAAGCTCACCGGCAATCTTGTACATATTCGGAATCATCAGAAGTAAGCCCTGAGAAGCGGTGTAGGTGGTGGTTAATGCACCTGCCTGTAAGGAACCGTGAACGGCACCTGCCGCACCGGCCTCAGACTGCATCTCGGATAACATTACTTCGTGACCGAAGATGTTCTTTCTTCCCTGAGTAGCCCACATATCGGTGTAGTCTGCCATCGGGGAGGAAGGGGTGATCGGATAGATAGCAGCCACATCGGTGAACGCGTAAGACACGTGAGCCGCAGCGGTGTTACCATCCATGGTTTTCATTTTTCTTGCCATGTTACATATCCTCCTTGTAAGTTTAGTGCCGGATGTGTGTCCGGACACGGATTGCAATAATTGTATTTTTTATAAGAAAACATATAAAAATACCTAACATATAGAATACCACGAAAGTCGGAAAGTGTAAAGTGTTTCTTATGTAAAATCGGTTAAAAGACAAAAAAATGTCAAAGGTCCTCAAAAAGAAAATAGTGTTAGAAAAAGAATAAAGAAAGAGAGAGAAAACAGAAAAGTCAGTCTTGAAATGAGATAAAAGCTAACGTATAATATTGCTCGGAAAGAAACGGCCGGTTATGTGATAAAAGTTACGTGTCCGGTATTAATTGCGTGAAAGAAGGAAGATACCATGGAGAAACAAAAATTGCGGGGAATACGTTATATTCTGTTTGCCGCGTTTTTCTTTGCACTTATGAACCTGTTTGTAAAGGCCGCTGGAGATTTGCCGGTATGGCAGAAATGCTTTTTCAGGAATCTGGTAGCCGGGTTAATCGCAACCGGAATGCTTATAAAAAAGAAAGAACGTGTTGAAATCGGAAAAGGGAACTTTAAGTATATTGCAATCCGCTGTATTGCCGGAACCGCCGGGATTTTGTGTAATTTCTATGCAATCGGCAAAATGAATATTGCCGATGCGTCCATGTTAAATAAGCTGTCTCCGTTCTTCTGCATCATTTTATCGATTTTTGTGCTGAAGGAACGCCCGAATAAGAAAGAGGTGGCAGCGGTTGTATTCGCATTTATCGGAGCACTGTTTGTCGTAAAGCCTTCTTTTCAGCTGGAATGCATTCCGGCATTGCTTGGGGTACTCGGCGGCTTTGGGGCGGGGCTTGCCTATACCTGTGTGCGCAAAATGGGAAAAAACGGTGTGCGGGGGGATGTAATTGTATTCTGCTTTTCTGTTTTTTCCTGTGTTTCGGTAATACCGGGCGTACTGCTTACGTATGAGCCGATGGAAACAAAGCAGCTGCTCTCTCTGCTTCTTGCGGGAGCGGCTGCGGCAGGCGGACAGTTTTCCATAACGGCCGCCTATTCTCATGCTCCGGCGAAGGAAATATCCGTATTTGACTATACACAGGTGATATTTGCTGCAATACTGAGCTTTATCGTCTTCCGCGACCTGCCGGATATCTGGAGCTTTGTGGGGTATACCATAATAATCGGTACTGCAGTTTGGAAGTGGAGAGTAAACCAAAAAGAAGTGTAGTCACGGTAGGTGGTTTCGAGCTTAGTACTGCTACGTTGCTGCTTGAGCGAGAGCGGGTTCTTGTAGAATACTTCGTCGCCACAACGATTATACATTAAAAGGCTGAACTGTTACAATCCTAAGGAATTTGAGACAGAAAATCATTGACAAATACCGGTGTATACGCTATAATACTTTGAATACTGGCAAAGTATGTGAAAAGGAGGGTTTTGCTATATGGCGGCAGAAAAGAAAAACATACTGACTTACGAAGGATTAAAAAAACTGGAAGACGAAATACAGGATTTAAAAGTAGTTCGACGCAAAGAAGTTGCAGATAAGATTAAAGAAGCAAGAGAGCAGGGAGATTTGTCCGAGAATGCGGAGTACGATGCTGCAAAGGAAGAGCAGCGTGAAATTGAGGCTCGTATCGAGGAAATCGAGAAGATTCTGAAAAATGCCGAAGTAGTAGATGAAGAAGAAGTTGATGTTGATACCATCAATATCGGCTGTAAGGTAAAAGTATACGATATGGAATACGACGAAGAGCTGGAGTTCCGCATTGTCGGTTCCACAGAAGCAAGCAGCCTTGAAGGGAAGATTTCCAACGAGTCTCCGGTAGGAAAGGCATTGCTTCGTCATAAAACCGGCGATGTAGTACAGGTAGAGACACAGGCCGGCGTGATTGAGTACAAGGTTTTAGAGATTCAGAAGTCGATTTAAGTAGGAAAGCCGGCAGAGGAGGTAAGGAATCGGTGCAACGCCACCATGCCTTTTTACCCGGCAAGTTATAGAAAGTTCGGAGGGAATACCAGTGGCAGAAGAGAATATGCAGAAGGCTGCACAGGCAGCACCGCAGCAGGACATCAACGAGCTCCTTCGCGTCCGCAGAGAAAAGCTTGCACAGTTGCAGGCAGACGGAAAGGATCCGTTTCAGATTACAAAGTATGACGTGACTCATCACAGCACCGAGATTAAGGACAGTTTTGACGCACTGGAGGGTAAATCCGTGCGGATTGCCGGTCGTATCATGGCAAAGCGTGTCATGGGTAAGGCATCCTTTTGTAATGTGCAGGATTTGAAGGGCAACATTCAGTCTTATGTGGCAAGAGACAGTATCGGCGAGGCACCGTATGCTGATTTTAAAAAGTTCGATGTGGGTGATATTGTTGGTATCGAGGGTGAAGTCTTCAAGACAAAGACCGGTGAGATTTCGGTCCATGCGGCAAGCGTTACCCTGTTAAGCAAGAGCCTTCAGGTACTCCCGGAGAAGTTCCACGGTCTTACGAATACCGATATCCGTTATCGCCAGAGATATACCGATTTAATTATGAACGCAGACGTAAAGGAGACCTTTGTAAAGCGTTCCAAGATTATCAGTGCAATCCGTCGTTACCTTGACGGTCAGGGCTTTATGGAGGTCGAGACTCCGATGCTTGTTGCAAATGCAGGCGGTGCGGCAGCAAGACCGTTTGAGACTCATTACAATGCACTGGATGAGGATGTAAAGCTCCGTATTTCATTGGAGTTATATTTAAAGAGACTGATTGTTGGTGGTCTGGAGCGTGTATATGAAATCGGCCGCGTATTCCGTAATGAGGGTCTGGATACCAGACACAACCCGGAGTTCACCCTGATGGAGCTCTATCAGGCATATACCGATTACCACGGTATGATGGATTTGACCGAGAGCCTGTTCCGCTATCTTGCAGAAGAGGTCTGCGGCACGACTACCATTACTTACGGTGAGCACACCATCGACCTGGGCAAGCCGTTCGAGCGCATGACTATGACCGCGGCGGTTAAGAAGTACACCGGTGTGGACTTCGACCAGATAGCTGACACCGCAGAAGCAAAGAAAATCGCAGACGAAAAGGGCGTACACTACGAGGCTCGTCACGCGAAGGGTGACATCTTAAATCTCTTCTTCGAGGAATTCGTAGAGGAGCACCTGATTCAGCCGACCTTTATCATGGACCATCCGGTAGAGGTGTCTCCGCTTACCAAGAGAAAGCCGGATAAGCCGGACTATGTAGAGCGTTTTGAGCTCTTTATCAATACCTGGGAAATGTGTAACGCTTACTCCGAGCTCAACGACCCGATTGACCAGAGAGAACGTTTCAAAGCTCAGGAAGCAGCCCTCGCCGCAGGCGATGAGGAAGCAAACACCACCGATGAGGACTTCATGAATGCCCTCGAAATCGGTATGCCGCCGACCGGAGGTATCGGCTACGGCATCGACCGTCTGGTGATGCTGCTTACAAACAGCCCAGCGATAAGAGATGTGCTGCTGTTCCCGACTATGAAAAGTTTGGATAAATAAACCCAGTAAAATCAAGGGTTTGCGGGCATTGTAAAGCAGATTTGACAACAAATTGACAACAATTCTTCTGATAATCACGAAGAATAATACACGATGATAAGTTGTTCGGGCAAAATCCGATAACAGAATTAGACCTAAAGAGGGTCACTTTCTTGAAAGAAAAATCAAGAGAGTGGCCCTTTTTTTGTTGCAAAACAAGATATTTGTTACAAATCTAGCGAAAAGGAGAGAAAAACGCATGGAAGATCAGTACTACGACATTCAAAGACGTACAGAAATCAAGGACACTGCAAGAGAACTTCGTAGAAAGTATCTCAGGTACAAGGATGCCGAGCTTGTTTATAGCATCCAGCATAAGAAATTGTTGGAATTAGCTAGTAAAGCTGGTGCTATCTATCGTATCGATGGCTATGTTCTCATCAATAGAGACATTTTTGATGAGTATTTAGAGCAGTTTCGTGAAGAAGCAAATAGTTGATGGGTCAAAATGGGTCAGATTTGAAATGTCAAATAGCTTGAAACCCGCATAAATAAAGGCTTTTTCAGATAATGTATTTCATTGTTGGGCATTGCGATACATGAAAGGAGTTAATATGGCTGGTAATGCTTGGAAGTACTCAGGTGTACTTGATGATTATGATTTAGCGTTTCTACAACATGATTTCATAACCATAAAGCAAGGTGTGGAGTATTACGGATTTAGTGAAAGACCATTTCTAAGAATGGCAAAAGAAGCAGGAGCCTATTACAAGATAGGTAAGATGGTTCGTGTTAATAGAGCAGTATATGCTTATCGTGAATTGACAAAGGAGGTTCTCAATGGCTAATCGTATTGGTGAAAAAATAAAGCTTACAAGTATTGATGAGTTACTGTGTGTTCCTGAAACAGTTGGAACTGTTGAATTAGAATTAGGGCTTATATCAGAATTTGCTAATCATCCATTTAGAGTGGTTGATGATGACAAAATGGAGGAACTGGTTGAAAGCATCAGACAGCAAGGCATTTTATCTCCAGTGATTGTTAGACCAAATAGCAAGGGCGGATATGAAATGATATCTGGTCACAGACGACTTCATGCGGCTGGCATTGTAGGACTTAAGAAGATTCCTGCTATTGTTCGTGATTTAGACGATGATGAAGCTGTTATTGCTATGGTAAATGCTAATCTTCAAAGAGAAGAAATCTTACCAAGTGAAAGAGGCTTCTCTCTTAAGATGAAGATGGATGCCATGAGACATCAGGGTACTTGTCGACATGATGTCGACAAGCTGAGTCCAGTCGAAAGAAAGACTGCTACGATTGTTGGTGAAGGAAGTGGACTTACAGGAAGAAGCGTTCAAAGATATATCAGATTAACAGAGCTGATTCCTGAACTTCTTAATATGGTAGATGAAAAGAAACTATCATTAGTAAATGGAGTAGATATTTCCTATTTTGATAAAGAGGTTCAGAAGTGGCTGTATGAATATATTAAGGAAAACGGATTTATTAAGCCTTCTCAGATTGATGCGCTTAAGAATCATACAAACCTTGAGAATGTTACTCAGTACACATTGATTGCAATATTAAATGATGCACTACCTGAGAAGAAACCATGCGGCAAGGTTGCTCTCTCAGAAAGAAAACTTGATAAGTATTTTCCACCTCATTTCTCAGCGAGAAAAAGAGAAGAAATTATTCTGATGCTTTTGGCTGAATGGAAGGAAGCAAATTATCCGGAGGTGGCTGAGTGATGCAATTTGATTACTATTATGGAAAAGAAGCAGATACCTTTAGCTTCTATCGTGTTCCGAAGATTTTGTTTTCAGAAGCTTATTTTAAGGGATTGTCAGTAGAGGCTAAGGTTCTGTATGGATTGATGCTTGACAGAATGTCCTTATCAATTAAGAACCAATGGATTGATGATGAGGGTAAGGTTTATATCAACTTCTCAGTCGAAAACATCCAGGAATATATGGGATGTAGTAAGAATAAGGCTGTGGCTATTCTAAAGGAACTTGATTCGGATGGAGGAATTGGTCTGGTTGAGAAGAAACGACTAGGCCAAGGCAAGCCTACTATAATATATGTAAAGAACTATGCCTCTAAGGAATTTCTTCAGAATTGTAATAATTGGGATTCTGATCAAAATGGCACTGTTTCAGAATCGCAAAAAATCAACCTCTTGAATCCCTCAAAGGAAGAAACCAGAGGCGCAAAAATTGGGATTCTAGAATCTCAAAAAATGGGATCTAATAATACTAATATAAACCAGACTGAATTTAGTGAGACTAAATCAAATCTAATCTTATCTATGGAGGATAGGATGGGAAGGGATGAGATAAATGCATATGCAGAACTCATCAAGGAGAATCTGGAGTTAGATCTTATGCTTGAAAGAAATCCTTTTGAGCAGGAACTGATACAAGGGATTTATGAATTGATCTTAGAAACAGTGCTTACCAAGGGAAAGACTATAGTGATTGCCAGCAATGAATATCCAACAGAGTTTGTGCGTTCTAAGTTCCTAAAGCTTAACACTTCTCATCTGGAGTATGTTGTTGAATGCTTTAAGAGTAATACAACTAAGGTTGTGAATATCAAAAAGTATTTGCTTGCAACCTTGTTTAATGCACCAAGTACCATTAGTGGTTATTATCAGGCTGAGGTGAATCATGATTTCCCTCAGTATACGATGAAAAGAAAAGGAGCGATGTGATTATGATTAAGAAGATAATGCTATTTCCAATTAGAGTTATATTTATGCTTGTTGGAATCCTTATGGATTTATTTATCAAGGCGGAATGCTGGGGAGGCGGCATTGCCTTTATGATTCTTGCTATATGTGTTGTGCTAGCTATTGTCAATCAGATGTGGCTGCAGATAGGCATATTAGCGGGCATTGTAGGTGTTGGAGTCGTTATTCTATTCATGACTGCAGAAATAAAGCTATGCGTTGAAATGATTATAGAAAAACTGGCTTAAAGGGCATGTGTCCACCAAATGTCTACCAAATGTCCACTAGATGTCCACCAAATGTCCATTTTCAAACATTTTTACCTGTGTTATATTTACAATGGACAAAGAAGTGAGTTACGGAAAACAAACACCGAAACACAAATCGATGTCTTGTTTCTTTTGCAAAAGATATAAGGTATATGGAGCGTCAGCTTGAATCTTCGGATTCAGGTCTGGCGCTTTTCTTATGCCTGAAACCTGGAAGCTGCGAGAGACGTCTTAAGCTTCTACCAAATCTTAAATACGAAAGGAAATACAAAAATGGATTTTAATGAATTCAAAGAGCAGTTCACTGAGGATGTGAAGCAAGCACTTGAGGATGCCGGTATTGATGCAGATGTTACAGTTCGCACAGTTGATAAGATGAATGAGTCTTACGAGGCCATGACAGTTACTCCTGAGGGAAGCAACGTTGGTGTGAATGTAAATATGGAAAAGTTCTTCGAGGCTTACGAAAACGGCACTGATTATGATGCGGT
>JAQXOR010000032.1 GCA_029099805.1 Lachnospiraceae bacterium | reverse complement strand
AGCGTTATATATCAGAAGAATGAAGAAGAAATCTGAATCTATTTTAGGAATGGCATTTTTTGGACCAGCATTAGTATTACTGACACTGTTTCTTTTTTTACCAATGATTTTAACATTGATTTTTAGTTTCACAGACTTTTTTGCACTCAATCCAAGTTTGACGCATTTTGTAGGTTTGGAAAACTATTTTCAAGTACTGAAAGATGAGGACTTTAGACAGGCATTTAGTAACACAGTTAAATTTGTACTCATTATTGTACCATTACAAGGGCTGGGGGCATTGGGACTTGCTTTACTGATTAATAAAGTAACCCATTGTAAAACCTATTTTAAAGTTGCTTTTTTTATTCCTGTTGTTATGTCATTGGCAGTTGTTTCTACTCTTTGGGTACAGATTTACAGTCCGGAAGGAATTTTAAATTCTCTTCTTGCAAATATCGGAATCGAAGCACAACCATTTATTAACAGTGCAACGCAAGCATTGCCTTCCATTGCCATTATGAGTGCATGGCAGGGTGTTGGATATCAGATGATTATCTTTCTGGGTGGTTTACAAACTATTAATCCGGCGCTTTATGAAGCTGCTGAGATGGATCATGCGAGTGGGTGGCAGAAATTTAAGGATATTACTTTGCCGGAATTAAAACCGCTTTGCGTATTTGTGTTTATTACGATAACCATCGGGGCATTTCGAATGTTGGTACAGCCGATGGTCATGACCGGAGGAGGGCCTTCTCATTCCACATATACAATGGTGTACGATATTTATGAAACGGGTACTGTAAACTGGGAAATAGGTCTTGCATCGACGATGGCGATTGTGTTTGCATTTTTTGTCATGATTTTAACGGTGATTCAAACAATTCTGACAAGGGATAAGGAGGGAAAAAAGCATGTTAACAAAAAAGCAAAAACGAATTAATTGGATACTTGTAGCGGTTATGATTGTGTTATCTTTGTTCTTTCTTTTCCCGGTTATCTGGATGCTTGCCAATTCCTTTAAGACCGATGCCGCAATTACAAATGATATGAACTCTATGGCAGCATTTATTCCGCCGGCCTTAAATGGCAGTTTTTTTGACAATTATATTACCATTTTAACTAATACAAATTTTATCAGGTATATGGTAAATACTTTGTTTTATGCTGCTGTTCTGATTGTACTGGGTATCATCGTGAATGGTTTGGCGGGTTACGCACTGGCTAAGATTAACTTTCCGTTTAAGGAACGTTGGCTGATGATTATTATGCTTTTAATGATTGTGCCGATGGAAACGATTATTACGATACATTTTCTGTTCATTGCAAAGTTAGGATTATTAAATACCATTATTGGATATGTGTTGCCGATGATTGTGAACCCCTTTAATATTTTCCTGTTTCGTCAGGTATTTGTCAGTCTCCCGGATGATGTATATGAGGCGGCGCAGCTGGACTATTGTAACCCAATCAAATACTTTTTTACCATGGTACTGCCAATGTCGAAAAGTGTTGTTGCAACGGTCAGTGTATTTACCTTTTTGAACGTATGGAATGATTATCTTTGGCCATCATTGGTATTTACGTCCAGTGACCTGCTCACTGCCCAAATCGGATTAAATGCAATTACTTCAAATGAGAATACCACAATGGGACAGACACTGGCAGTCATAACATTAGTTACTATACCGGTTATTATTATTTACGCATTGTTTTCAAAGCAGATTGTGGAAGGCGTTGTATCCACAGGTTCAAAGGAGGGTTAAGTTATGAGTTTTATTGAATTAAAGAATGTATGTAAACAGTATCCAAATACAGATAAAAAGGCAGTTACCGATTTTAATCTGAAAATCGATGAAAAGGAATTTATTGCTTTTGTAGGTCCTTCCGGATGTGGTAAATCCACTACACTTAGGATGATTGCGGGCTTCGAGGCAATCACAAGCGGCGAGTTGTATATTGATGGGAAGAAAATGAATGAAATAGCACCAAGGGACAGAGGAATTTCCATGGTTTTTCAAAACTATGCTTTATATCCGCATATGACCGTAGAAAAAAATATTGGCTACGGTCTTAAGAATATGAAGGTGCCGGCGGATGAAATCAAGAAAAAAGTAGATTGGGCAATTGATATTTTAGGGTTGTCTGAATATCGTTACCGTAAACCGAAAAACTTATCCGGCGGTCAGAGACAGAGAGTGGCATTAGGACGTGCGATTGTAAAGAACCAGAAGGTCTTTCTTATGGATGAACCTCTCTCTAATTTGGATGCGAAGTTGCGTGTAAGCATGAGAAATGAGATTAGTAAGCTTCATCGGAGTCTTGGCAGCACTACTATCTATGTAACTCACGATCAGGTAGAGGCTATGACGATGGCTGACCGTATTGTAATTATGAAGGATGGTATTGTGCAGCAGATTGGTAAGCCAATGGAATTATACGAACATCCGGTAAATAAGTTTGTGGCAGGATTTATCGGTTCACCTCAAATGAATTTCTTTGATGTTACAGTAGACGGGGAACAGATTACATTTTCGGATGGCAACAGAATACAGGTTACAGCTGAAATGGCAGAGAAACTAAACGGCCACAACCATAAAATGATACTTGGAATACGCGGAGAGGACATTAAGTTTGATTCTCAGAATCTGGATGTTTTTAAGGAAAACAGACAGCAGGCCATTATTGATAACACAGAAATTATGGGAAATGAGAATAATCTTTACTTCGAATTCGGCGGAACAACAACGGTAGCGAGAGTTTCCAAATATGAGGTGTGCAATATAGGAGATAAAGTTGAGTTTATTTTTGTTCCACACAAAATGCATTTCTTTGATAGTGAAACAGAACAGGCCATTGCGTTGTAGGAAGGAGTGTTAGTATGGATAAGTTGGAAAGGGCAAATGAATATATCCGGGCAAATCATGTAACAAAAGAAATTTTACCGATTTTTCATGTTACACCTTTATGTGGCTGGATGAATGATCCAAATGGATTTTCTGTTTATCAAGGCAAGATACATTTATTTTATCAGCATCATCCTTATAGTGAAGTATGGGGACCAATGCATTGGGGGCATTGTGTAACCGAAGATTTCATTAAATGGGATGCTATGCCGATTGCATTAGCACCAGACCGGGTTTATGATGCAGCAGGATGCTTTTCCGGCTCAGGGATAGAAACGAAAGCGGGGCATTTGCTGGTTTATACCGGTGTCATGAAAGAGGAACATGATGGTGTGAAAAAGGAATACCAGAATCAGTGCATTGCAATTGGCAATGGTGTATCTTACACAAAAGAAAAACAAAATCCTGTGGTTACCGGAGATATGCTGCCTAAACATTTTAGCAGGGAGCATTTCAGGGATCCTAAGATTTGGGAAGAATCGGATGGTTATTATATGGTGGTCGGTAATAAGACGGAGGACGGGGTTCCACAAGTGGTACTGTTCCATTCTAATGATTTGAGAGAATGGCAATATGTTTCTGTATTAGCAAAGGACAGAGAAGGAATTCTTGGTACTATGTGGGAATGTCCTGACTTTTTCTCCCTTGGCGGAAAATATGTGTTAATCACATCTCCACAAGATATGTGTGCGACTGAAGAATTTCATAATGGAAATAATGCAGTGTACTTTTTGGGTGAATATGACCGTAACAAGCATGAGTTTGAATATCAGGAGGTATATTCGCTAGATGACGGTCTGGATTTTTATGCACCACAAACCATGCTTGCACCGGACGGAAGGCGCATTATGATTGCATGGATGCAGTCATGGGATTCCAACATTCGTCCGAGCGGACAAAAATGGTCCAGTATGATGACTTTGCCAAGAGAATTGAGAATAGAAAATGGGAAACTATTGCAGAGTCCCGTGCGTGAACTTGATAAGTACCATAGCAACCCTGTTTGTTATGAGAACAAAGAAATAAGCGGAACCTGTCAGCTGCCGGAAATCAGTGGCCGCGTGTTGGACATGACTGTGGAAATAATAGGAGGTGATTATAAGGATTTTACCATTTGTTTTGCCCAAAATGAGCGTTTTCGCACCGGTTTGACATATTCTAAAGAAAAAAATATGTTAGAAATTGACCGGACATATTCAGGCATGGTTCGTGATACCATTGCTTCCAGAAAAGTAAAGGTTAAAAATCCAAAAGAAACGTTGAAACTGAGACTGATTCTGGATAAATATTCTGCAGAAATCTTTGTCAATAACGGAGAACAGGTTCTTAGTACAACTTTTTACACACCACTGGAAGCAGAAGCAATTAGTTTTGAGTGTGACGGTACTGCATTGACGACGATTCAGAAATATACTATTTCTATTGATTAGGGGGTACCTATGAAGAAATATGATGTGATAGCAATAGGAGAATTACTGGTTGACTTTACGGAAAACGGAATAAGTGAACAAGGGAATCCATTATTGGAGGCAAATCCGGGTGGTGCTCCCTGCAATGTGTTGTCTATGCTACAAAATTTAGGAAAGAAGACTGCTTTTATCGGGAAGGTTGGTCAGGATGCATTTGGCAGAATGCTGATAGAGGTAGTAAAAGAGCAGGGAATCAATACGGATAATCTGCTGGTAGATGATGCAGTACCTACTACCCTGGCATTTGTTCATACAGAAAAGGATGGAGATCGCAGCTTTTCCTTCTATCGTAATCCGGGTGCAGATATGATGCTGCGGTGGAATGATATTCATAAGGAGCTTCTCGGAGATACGAGGATATTTCATTTTGGCACATTGTCAATGACAGATGAACAGATTGCGGAAACAACAAAAAAGGCAGTGCAAGAGGCAAAAAACGCTGATGCTCTGATTTCTTTTGATCCTAATCTGCGTCCACTTTTATGGAACGATTTGGAAGATGCAAAACGCCAGATATGGTACGGGATTAGCCAATGTGACATTCTAAAAATATCTGATGATGAGATTACTTTTTTAACGGGAACAAATGATATTGACGCCGGTGTTACAAAAATACTGGAAAGGTATCGCCCTGCTTTGATTTGTGCAACAATGGGAAAACATGGAAGTAAGGCCTATTACAAAGGGAAAAGTGTTTTCTGTGCTCCCTTTTTGCGAGAGGACACGATTGAAACAACAGGAGCCGGTGATACTTTCATGGCATGTGTATTGAACGCAGTGTTAGAAAAAGGAATAGAGGCATTGTCAGATGAGGATTTAATGAAAATGCTGAAATTTGCCAATGCTGCTTCTTCTATTATTACAACTCGCAAAGGAGCGCTGAAAGTAATGCCTCAGAAACAGGAAATAATTACAGTTATGAAGAATAGAAAGAGGGATGACTAATATGCAGGAAGTACAGATTTCATTGAACTCAATTGAAGACGTAAAACAATTTGTCCAGACACTAACAATGTTTGACGGTGATTTTGAAGTGATAAGCGGAAAATATATTGTAGATGCAAAATCAATTTTAGGGTTGTTCAGTATCGACTTATCAAAGCCGGTTACGTTAAGAATTGATGTTGATGAAACGAAAATGGAAAAGGTATTAAAAGCAATTTCCATTTATAGAGTAAATTAATCAATAAAATGCTTGGGGCTGTCGCTTTAACGAATAAAGATTCGTGAAGCGGCAGCTTCATTTTGCTGTTTTTATGATTAATTTTGAAGCAGTGTTTTTCTTTTTCCAATGTCATGCACACAAACTCTTTAAATCAAACATGACACTACCCCCTCTCTCCTTTCCGTGCTATACTTTACCTTGAGATAAAACGAGAAAGCAGGTGCGACATGACAGATATTTTAAACTACGCAAAGGAACACTTTGATGCGCTTGAACAGGGCGGCATCTCTTCCAATGAGATTCGTTTTTTTGAGTATGACGGGAAAAAATACGTATTTAAGAAACCGCTTATGGTAGGTGACAACCTGTCTCCGTTCTGGCAGATGATGAAAAACGTGTTCTCGTTTACTTTTGAAAAACAGAATAAGAATCTTCCGAAGGTGTATGAGGCCTTAAAGGATAATCCGCATATTCCGGTTGCACCACTTATTGCGGCAGATGAAACTGCCATGATATACGGCTTTCTGGAGGGGAATTCCTATGAGGAGGATGCGTTTCCGGGAGGCACAGAAAACGCCTACCGGCTTGGTCAATTTATCGGATATAATCACCAAATTGCACATAAAGGCTGTGGTATTTTGGGTGCCTGTGATGTGACTGACTTTTTTTCAAATGCCTTATCCCACATGGAGCAATTTATTCAAACACACTGGAACAGTGCAGGCAAAATCGACCGGAAGGTACAGCTGTACTTTAATTCTATCAGAAAAAAATCGTTTCAAAGTGCGCGTTATTCCCTCATAATGGCGGATATGAGCGCCGACCAGTTCCTTTACAAAGGAGAGGATATTGCCGCCTGTGTGGATTTGGATGCCTACGTTATCGGTCCGGTGGAATGGGAATTAGCCTTCCTGCACAAACAGGTAAGGGACTGGGACAACTTTACCGCAGGCTATGAGACCTATCAGCCTATGCCTGATTTTGAAGAATTATCTCACTTTTTCTATTTCTTGATGGCACTGAATCCTTACTGGGACAAGAGCGAAATGGAAGAAGTATTGGAAACACTTATGTGAGGAGGAAAACTAGGCGAATGCGTCTTCCCTTGCCAATCCCTCATAACTATGGTAAACTATCTTTGATACCACAGGGAAGCTGCTGCCAAAGGCTCTTAGGGAAACGCTGATTAAAGTGTTTCCGCGCCGAATTTGCGCGGCACGTGTAAAAGAAAAAGGAGGGAGTTTTATGCCGATGTCCGTAAGAAAGCAACACAGGCTTTCAGGATTTTCGCTCCGTGCAGCTTATATCTAAGCGGCAGTGTACGGAGCGGTACAGCCGCTTAACCTGATATATGCTGCACCCAATCGAACCCTAAAAAATTCGAACGGAGTGATCTTATGTCATATATCAACGCTGAAAAGGTACTCCCGGACTGGCTCATCCATCAGGTAAGAAGCTATGTCGGAGACGGCCTGATTTACATACCGCCCGAAACCCGGACCCGCCGTGCGTGGGGAAGCAAATCGGGCGCAAAGGAAATTTTAGAAGCAAGAAATCTTGAAATCCGCATAAAAAAGCAGGAGGGCATATCGATATCCCGCCTTGCCTTAGAGTATCATCTTTCCGAGGATACAATTAAACGGATTTTATACCGGTAAGCACTATGCATGGTTACCGTGACCAGACAGAAAGAGGCTGACGCTAAAAAACCGCGCCGCCTCTTTTCATTTTAGCTCTATTGACAGATATACTCCTACAGGAGTATAATCAGAATAAAGAACGGAGATGATATGTCTATGATTCAAAAACTTTTCCACGGCTCCTCAAACATCATCGAGAAACCTTTATTCGGATATGGCAAGCCCTACAACGATTACGGACTTGGCTTTTACTGCACCGACAGTCTTAACATGGCAAAGGAATGGGGTGTCGGGAAGGACCGGGACGGATACGCCAACTGTTATGAACTCGAATGTGACGGATTGCGGATACTTAACTTAAATTCATCGGAATACTGCATCCTGCACTGGCTCACGATATTGCTAAAAAACCGGGAGTTCGATATTCCCTCCGGACTTGCACTTGAGGCAAAGGAATATCTGCTTGCTAATTTTGCGGTCAAATACGAAAGCTACGACGCTATTATCGGCTACCGCGCTGATGACAGCTATTTCTCCTTTGCACAAGATTTCATCAATGGTACGATTTCCTATCGCCAGCTAAACAACGCCTTGCACCTTGGAAAGCTCGGTCAGCAATTTGTTCTTAAAAGCAAAACCGCATTTGACCGTATTCTGTTCACCGGCAGTGAAGCAGCTAAAAGTAACGAATGGTATGCAAAGAAAATGCAACGTGATAAAACAGCCCGTCGTGAGTATTTCAGCGTGGAACGTAACCGACGTCAGCGCGGCGACCTGTACATCACACAAATTATTGACGAGGAGATGACATCCGATGATTCACGCTTACGATAAAATCTATCTCGACAAAGCCCGTACCGCACTCGGTCGTATGTTTGATTTTGCGGTATATGATTTAAACTATGATATTGCTACTTTTTTTGAACTGTTCATAAAGTCCGGCGTTGCCGCACAATTTGAGACCGGCGACTTCACTCTGTTAGCGGGGATGTCCGGCGTAGAGCTTACCTACGAGGTTTTGGAACAGTCCGGTACTGAACTTCCGCGCATTACGCCGAATTACACCATTAACCGCAGTGAGGAATACTGGACAGGCTGGGCCCTGGCATATTATCAGTGGGAAACCTCCATGAGCTTTGCGGAAATTGTGCAGTACGTTCCCATCAAGGATATTATCGCTCTTTATTCGCCTTATCATGAAATGGACATCCGCCAATTCGTCGATAAAATGAATGCATTGTATAGAGCAGCCAAACCGGAAACCAATCTCAAACTCCTGCGCAAAAACTCCGGTCTTTCCCAACGTGAGCTTGCCGAACAGTCCGGTGTCCCTCTACGCACAATCCAGCAGTATGAGCAACGCCGGAAAGACATCAATAAGGCTCAGGCAGAGTATCTTGTAATGTTCGCAAAGGTATTATGCTGCAGAGTGGAAGACCTTATTGAGCACTAAAGCTTTATCACCGTTATTTTATCCGCTTCCTAAACAGCCCGTCTCTGTTACAATAAAAATACAACATTCTCACACCGCTTATTTTGAACCTTGCCTCCGCATTTCCCTCCGGGTAAAGTTTCACAATCTGTACCCGGTCTGAAGAAACCGCTGCCAGAAAAGAGATATAATGCTCCTTTGTCATTTCATGGTCTACGAATACAAAATACTCGTCCTCTGCCTTTTGAAGCACAATTTCATGCTTTCCCTCTGCTTCCTCTGCCTCTAACGGCGGAAGTACAATGCCATGGCAGCTGACTACGGACTGCCCCATACTGTGAACGGTATTTCCGCAGACCGGGCACACATAAAAACGGGAACGTAACATATTCGCCGCCACATTGGTATTTGTTACCGCAGCTCCGGAAAGCAGTTCTACTACGGAAATCTGAAATACATCCGCAATCGGTTGAAACAGGGTAATATCCGGATACCCTCTTCCCGTTTCCCATTTTGAAACTGCCTTATCGCTAACTCCAAGCCGCTCGGCAAGCTCTGACTGCGTCATACTGTTTTGCTCACGCAGCTCCTTAATCATCGCACCTGTAATATAACTGTTCATTTCTTTTTCCTCCTTCTCCCACAGTATATCTTCTCTATGGAAAGAAAGCTACCTACGCAGAGTAGAGACTTGCTCCTTTATACCGTATACTCCGACGGATGCCTCACTCTTTTCACTTCATACGGTGGACTGTTTTTGGTTCTTTTTCGATTGTAAATCACAGAATTATTAATAATTTCGTGATTTGAATCACACTTTTATTAGTTTTTACATGACTATCCCTTCAAAAACAAGCGATACACCGACCCCAAGCCCCGCTGCCAGCAGAATCAATTTCACAGAACTCATCTTTTTCTTTTTTATGTACAGCATCCCGAAATAAATGCCTGCAAGCAACACAAATATAATCACAGAAACCACATCCACCCGGAACTCCCGTAATCCGGCATATCCTATTGCCTTAATAAGAAGCAGACTTCCGGTCGATAAAATAAGTCCCACAACAACAGGCTTTACCCCACGCATAAAGCCCTTAAAATACTTACTCTGCGTCAGATTTTTCATCACGGACGCAATCAGCAGAATAATGAAAAACGACGGAAGCACCACGCCAAGCGTAGCAACAAGACTTCCCCAAAGACCGCCCTGCGTTGCACCGATATAGGTTGCCATATTTACCGCAATCGGTCCCGGCGTGGACTCGCACACGCCGATTAAATCATAAAACCCGCTCTCCGTCAGCCACCCGTGGTTTCGCACCGTCTCTTCAATGAGCGGTATCATGCCGAAAGCACCGCCGAAGCAGAACAAGCCAATCTTAAAAAACTCCAGAAAAAGTGTCAGGTAAATCATTTCTCCACCTCCTGCTTCGAGGTGAATACACCGTAAAACAATACGCCGAATATGCCTCCCATTAAAATCAACCAGACAGAGCTGAACGAAACCGAGAAAAGCTCAAACAAAATCATAAGGCAAAACGTGGTAACAAAGGTTATCCTCGGTACTGCTCTTTTTTCGAGCTTCCGGAGCATTTCAACTCCCGCACGTAAAATCAGAAACGCCACGGCACATTTGATTCCCGAAAAAGCATATCCTACATACTTGTTCTCCATAAAAGCATCAAGAAACAGTGAAATCAAAAATAAAATCACGACTGACGGTACTACAACACCGAGGGTTGCCATGACACTTCCCGCCACACCCTTTCTCTTATACCCCACAAAGGTAGCAAGATTGATGGCAATCGGCCCCGGCGTGGACTCCGCAACAGTAATAATCTCCATCAGCTCCTCGTCCGAAAGCCATTTCTTTTGTTCCACCACGGTTTCCTTCATTTGTGCAATCATGGCATAACCGCCGCCAAAGGTAAACAGCCCGATTTTTGCAAAGGTAAAAAATAACTCAGACAACATACGATTCCCCCAAATAAAGCTCTGATTCTGTAACATATTTCAGGTTCATTCTACCACAACTACTGTACTTTTTTCAAACTCTAACTCGGGTATTGTGGGTTCCTGCAAATGTCAGCGTTCGACGAAGCGTTGCGCTTTGAAAAAATAAACTCATGCTAATACCTTTTTCGATTGGGAGCCCCCCCACTTGCAAGAACGGGAACTCTACCCCTTCACCGCACCGGACAGCCCCTCGGCATAGTAGCGTTTGGTAAACAAAAACAACGCCGCAATGGGAATCGCCACGCAGACCGCGCCTGCCGCAAACCGGGTGTAATAATGGTACACATATTCCCGCTCCAACATACTCCAGAGGCCGATTGCCACCGTATAATACCGGCTGTCGGCACCCGCAATGACTCTGGCAAAAATGAAGTCCAGCCACGGTGCCAGAAAAGATGTGATAATTGTGTAGACGATGATAGGTTTAGAAAGCGGAATCGTAATCCGGTAAAATATCTTAAACCGGGACGCTCCGTCTATCATTGCCGCCTCATCCACACTTTTCGGTATCGTATCAAAAAAGCCCTTCACAATGTAAAAGCCAAGACCCGTGCTGGCGGAATACACCAAGACCAACGCAACCAGCTTCATCACACCCTCGGTCAGATTAATTCCCTTTAAAATATAATAGACCGCAATCATGGACATAAAAGCCGGGAACATCCCAAGCACCAGAGCAATGTTCATAAAAGGCTTTCTCATCTTAAAGCGCATCCGGGACATCGAATAGGACACCGACAGCACAAAAACAGTAGAGATAATGCAGGTAAAAACAGCCACAATCAGGGTATTTGCAAACCATCGCGGAAAATTCAGTACATCCGTTTCCGTAAACAGACGCATATAATTGGCAAAGGTGATTTTCTTTGGGAAAAAGGTCGTAAAATAGGAGCCCGACTCCCCACGGAGGGATGTCATCACAATCCAGAAAATCGGAAACAGCCAGATAAGCGCCAGTATGGCAAGAAGCAAATGTAAAAGAACCGTGCGAACCCCTTTCCTTCGTTTCCGCCTGTTTTGTGTTTTTTTAATATCTCCATCCACCGAAGCCGTTTGTAAAATAGGTGTGTCGGACACCTCTCTTGCAACACTTTTTCTCACTGGAATCCCTCCTCGTTCTTATAGGCAGCGGTTCTGCGGTAAGCCGCCAGTGAAATCACAATCGAAATCACAAAGGTTAAGATACCGATGACCGCACCGTAGCAATAGTCCTTATTATCAATCGTAAGCTTGTACAGCCATGTTACGAGCAAGTCCGTTTTCCCTGCCGTTCCCCGGTAATATTCCATCGTAGCGGGAGCACCGCCGGAAAGCAGGTAAATGACATTAAAATTATTGATATTAGTAATGAATGTCGTAATCAATGTCGGCGCCGTCACAAACAGCATATACGGAAGCGTAATCTTAAAAAAAGTAACCCTTGCATTTGCTCCGTCTACTCTTGCCGCCTCATAAAGCTCCGCAGGAATATTCTGCAGAATACCTGTAGTTGTCAACAAAGTATACGGAACCCCAACCCAGATATTCACAAGGATAATGGTAACTCTTGCCCATGTGGCATTTGTAAAAAAGGGCAGAGCCGCATCCTGTGCAATCAGTCCCCATTCTCTCAGAAGTACATTGACCGCACCGTTTGGTTGCAAAAGTGTCCGCATGGTAAGGAGAGTCACAAACTGCGGTACAGCAATGGACAAAATAAAACAAAACCGCCAAAAGCCCTTCCACCGTACCGGCTTACTGTTAATCAGGATTGCAAGCAGCATACCGAGAATATAATTCAAA
>JAQXOR010000031.1 GCA_029099805.1 Lachnospiraceae bacterium | reverse complement strand
AAAGTAGATAAGTTTAACGATGCATATCGTATGGTGGAAACGGGTGACGTTTTAAACTGGTTTGAAATTACGGCACCGGAGGGGTATTTTTCCATTAATGATAAGGCGGGAGAGGTTCTTGCTACTACAGAGGGGAAACAGCTGTTTTCAGAGCTTATGAAGTCTGCGGGAAAGGATAAAAAAGCGATGACAGACCCGGAACAGATGATGAGCAGTAAGGACATGCTGGGATTTCTTTCGGGATTTACGGTAAAACGGCTGCTTTCCATGTTCGGAGCGATGGGGGCAAAGCCGCTTACAAAGGACGAGATGCTAATGCTTAACGGGAAATTGAACAAGATAAAGAAGAAGTAATGAAGGATAAAAGGAAGTATTTTACGGAAGTAAAGCCGTTTGACAGGACAGGGAGAAAAAAAGCGCTGTAAAGTTACCAATTGCACTTTACAGCGTTTTTGTTATAATGAAATGGAGAAGAAGCCTGTAAATAAAGAGAATACGAAAAAGGAAAAGTACGGAAACATAGAGAAAAGGAGGCTGTTATGACACAGAGAGAAAGAATGGAAGCAGGGCTTGTATATAACCCGAAGGATGAAGAGCTGCGGGCGGAGCAGCAGATGCGTTTGGAAATTATGTACGATTTTAATGCGACCCGTCCGTTAGAGGAAGAGAAGCGTCAGAGGTTAATGAAAGAGATGCTTGGAAGCATGGGAGAAAATTGCTATATTGAGCCTCCGTTCCGGGCAAACTGGGGCGGAAAGAATCTCCACTTCGGTAATCATGTGTATGCGAATTTTAATCTGACCTGTGTGGATGATGCACCGATTTATGTGGGAAATGATGTAATGTTTGCGCCGAACGTTGTGATTACGACCACAAATCATACGATTGACCCGGAGCTTCGAAAAGACATGCTGCAGTATGTGAGACCGGTCCATATCGGAAACTGTGTCTGGATTGGCAGCGGTGTCGTGATTTTACCGGGAGTTACAATCGGTGACAACTCGGTTATCGGTGCGGGAAGTGTAGTAACAAAGGATATTCCGGCAAATGTGGTCGCAGTCGGAAATCCGTGCCGTGTGCTCCGGGAAATTGGAGAGCGGGACAGGGAGTTCTTTTATAAGAATGAGCGGATTGACTGGGAGAATTTACGATAAAAAGTGCTTGACCTTCCGGTTACCGGAAGGTTTACAATATACGTGTAAGGATGGTCCGGACATCCGTTGAAAACAAAATACAGTTCAAGACGGAGGTTATGTATGGAGAAAAAGCACTATACGATAGGCGAAATCGGGAGGATTTCCGGTGTGTCGCCGAAGACGATACGGTTCTATGACGAGAAGGGGCTACTGAAACCTGTGGGGTATTCCGAGTCGGGATATCGCTATTATGATGCGTCTTCCTTTGTGACGCTGCAAAGGATTTTACTGCTGCGTTATCTGGGAATGTCTTTGGAGCAGATTAAGGAAACGATTTGTAACAGTTCCTTAAGCTTAGAGGAGTCTCTGCAGGAGCAGAAGAAGCTGTTAAACGAGAAAAAAAGGCATCTGGACCGTGTCATTGATGCGGTGGATAAGGTACAGAATGCGGATGCAGGGCAGATATGGGAGAACCTCGTGGAGGCCATTCGTATTCTGGAGGTCTCGGATATGGTAATCAAACAGTATCGGAGTGATGAGAACTTAAATCGTCGCATCAACCTTCATAATTACAGTACCGGAAAGATGCCTTGGGCGGACTGGGTATTAGAGAATCTGGAGATTTCCGAAGGGATGGAGATTTTGTGCCTAGGGTGCGGTAATGCATCTAATTTGGCAGCAATGGCAGAAAAGCTACCGGAAAATCTCACTTTCTTGCTGACGGACTATTCCGAGGGTATGCTGGAAAAGGCAAAGGAAGGTCTTGCTGCGAAGAAAACCGTTTTGGAAGAAAAGAATATAAGGATAGAGTACCGGGTGGCAGATGCCAACTGCCTGTCTTTGCTCGGAAGCTATGACCGGATTACGGCAAATCATATGCTTTATCATGTAGAGAAACGGCAGGATTTATTCCGGAAGGTAAGACAGCTGTTAAAGTCAGGCGGGATGTTTTGTGCCACTACAGTAGGAGACAGTCATATGAAAGAGCTTCATGAGCTGGTAGAGCGGTTTGATTCCCGTATCGAAATGCCGTTTCAGAACATTACCGGTAGCTTCCGACTGGAAAACGGGAGAGAGCAGCTTGCGAAAGTGTTTTCCGAAATCGAATGTGTAATCTGCGATTCGGACCTTTTGGTGGACACAGCAGAGCCGGTGTATGAGTATGTATATTCCTATCCGGGAAACGCAGGAGAGCTTATAAAGAACCGAAAGGAAGAGTTTCTCGGAAAGTTGAATGAGATTATTGAAAGGGAAGGCGCTTTTTATATACACAAGTCTACCGGGATGTTTAAGTGCAGGGCATAGGTGATAGATCAGAAAATTTTTGTATTGATTCCAATCGTAAAATAATGTAAAAGATATATCTTGACAAAGAGAACGACCGTTAGCTATAATATGGAAAACGGTCGTTTGCATTTGGAGGATAGATTATGAAGGATATGCCAACAAAAGAAAGAATACTGTATGCAGCACTCAATCTTATTTCAGAAAAGGGTTATGACGGAGTGGGTGTAGATTTGATAGCAGAGAATGCCGGACTGAAAGGACCATCTCTTTATCGGCATTACAAAGGGAAAGAGGACATCTTTAATTCTCTTATTGATTTGGTTGCTTCTCATTATGAAGAGGGATTTGATTTAAAGAATAAGCTTGGCGAATTTCCGGAAAGCATGGACGAGTTAATAGAGAACGCCATGGAAAGAATTCAGTTCACGATGCACGATGATATCGTTCGAAAAACCCGACGAATTCTGGCAATGGAGCAGTTCCGCAGTAAGCGGATGGCAGTGCTGACAACCCGCTATCATCTGGAAAACCTTCAGCGAATGTATGCAGGTATTTTTGCAGGATTGATGGAAAGGGGAATATTAATAAAGGATGATCCGGAATTACTTTCATTGGAATTTGTTTCACCGGTCTCTCTGCTGATTCATATGTATGACAGACAACCGGAGAGAGAAGAAGAGGTACTGGATAAAATCAGAAAGCATTTTGAACATTTTGCGAAGGTGTATGCAGAGAAATAATAGAGATATGAGTTTGAACTTTATTATGAAGATCATGCACCGGATGGAACCGTAATTTATCGCGGAAACGGGAAGGAAATTACTGATTTTACAGTAAATATTCAGGAGAACGGCGTATATACGATTTTAGTTGAAGCTAGGAAGGCAAAAGGAACGATTCATATTCAACGCGCGCAAAAGGGGGATTTTGAATGAATGAATTTTTAGAGAACACAATGGCATACATGAATTGGAAAGAGATTAAAGCTGCAGGCGATAAAAAACTTCCGGTTCTATTTCCGTTAGGAGTCATTGAGGAACATGGACCACACCTGCCACTTGGTTCGGATATACTCTGGAGTAATTACATTTGTAAGGAAGTAAAGCAGGCGCTTAAGCAGAAAGGAACAGAAGCCCTGATTGCCCCGTCCTGTTATTTTGGTGTCAATCATTGTACGGGAGCTTTTCCGGGCTCTTTTTCTTTAAAACCGGAAACATTTGAATTGGTATTATTTGAGATATTTGGAAATCTACATGATTTTGGCTTTACAGAAGTGTATTGTTTTAACTATCATGGAGATCCGCAGCATATTGGCTCCATATTTAACGCAATCAAAAAGGCGAACAGCGAGCTTGATATGAACGTCAGATTTATGATGGAAGAAATGGATTTGCAGGTATATAATTTAAACGGAACGGAAGATTTCTTGTCTGTATTTGCACCACAATATAAAATGGAATGGTTTGAGGGTGGTGACATAAGTGAACAGGGATTACTTGATATTCATGCAGGGGCATATGAGACCGGCATGCTCCGGTATATGTATCCGGAGCTTGTGAATACCGATTTGGCAAAGACATTGGATTCATATTCATTGACTTACGAAAAACTGAATCAATGGATGGAGGGCGGAAATCGTACAGTCGAGGTGGTGCCGCTTGGTTATGCAGGCAATCCCAAGGGCTATGAAGAAGTAAGCAGCATCGCCAGGGAAGTGATTGAGGTTCAGGTAAATGCAATCTGTGAGAAGATTATTGTATAAATTTCAGGCTGTAGAGATGGAAAATATTTTTGAGTACGGAGGAGTTAGCAAGTTGAAGGTTTTAGTAGTATATTGTCATCCTTGTGAAAATAGTTTTACCAATATAGTTAAGAATTCCTTTATTAAAGGGTTGGAGGATGCCGGACATACCTATGTCATATCCGATTTATATAAAGAAGGCTTTAATCCTGTTATGAGTGAAAGTGAATATATCAGGGAAGGATTTTACAGATTGGATATGAACGTTTCGCCGGATGTTATAAGAGAACAGGAGAGAATTAATGCATCCGATGTAATCGTATATATTTATCCTGACTTTTGGACAGCATCACCTGCAATGCTGGAAGGCTGGTTTCAAAGAGTATGGACATATGGATTTGCTTACGGAGATTCTCTAAAGATGAAAGTTCTTGAAAAAGCACTTTTTCTAATTACAATGGGTGGCTCATTGAATGATGAAATAAGAAAAGAACAATTAGAGGCCATGAAGACAATTATGGTTGGAGACAGAATCAGAAACAGGGCGAAAGAATGCGAAGTTTACGTATTTGATCAGATGACCAGAGGATATGGAAATGATAATAATAGGAACGAGCGAATAGAAAGATTTTCAGTGAAAGCGTATGAAATTGCAAAATCGATATAGGGAAGACGGATATTATTGTTTGAGAACAAATCTGCAAATAAGAATTCCTTGTGGCTGGAATTTTGCTGACATTGATAGGGAGAGGAAAACAATAATGATTAAGAGTAAAACAAAGTATAATGCAACAAATGAAGAGATTGTAAAGATTTTTGCAGCGAATCATATGCCTGGCATAAAATCTGTCGAACCATTAGGAAACGGTGAATTTAATGCAGCCTTGTTGGGTGCAGCGGCATGGGAGCTTTAGAGTATATTCCCGAGCTGTTTCCGACAGAGGAAAAGGATATGTTTGATTTGGAACAGCTGGCAAAGGAATGTGAACTGGTATTTCAGGATAAAGACCCGACCAATCTGGATGAGTTGTTTCGGCTTGGTGGTTCACCGGGTGGTGCCAGACCAAAGGTGTTGGTCAAAATCGATGAAGAACCGTGGCTTATAAAGTTTCCGTCTCCTTATGATAAACCCTCTATTGGGAAAGAAGAGTATCTGTATATGAAGTGTGCTGCAAAATGTGGTATTGCTGTTCCTGAGGTTCGCTTATTTCCTTCTGAAAAAGGGGAAGGCTATTTCGGAGTAAGACGGTTTGATCGTAAGGGTAGTGAAAAAGTGCATATGATTTCTGTTAGTGGACTTTTGGAAACTTCCCATAGAATTCCGAATCTGGATTACCATGATTTAATGAAGCTCACGTATATTTTAACCAAAGACAATCGGCAGATGGAAGAGCTATATCGCAGAATGTGTTTTAATGTATTTGCTCATAACAGGGACGACCATTCCAAAAATTTTTCATATTTTTATGACGAGACGGAAGCCAGGTGGAAACTTACACCTGCATATGACCTGACATACAGCAGTTCCATAGGAGGGGAACATGCTACCTGTGTAAGCGGAAACGGAAAAAATCCGGGGCTTGCCGATTTGCTTGCGGTAGGAAAAGCAGTCGGAATAACAGGGAAGAAACTGAAAAGTATTTCAGATGAGATTCGGGAGATTGTGGATGGGGAATTGCAAAATATCGCTTAGAATCACTTGAAGTACTTGTTTCTTTAGGATTTTTATGTTATAATACGTTTTTATTGAATGTCAGGAAGGAGAAAACGGATGGATCGGTTTATGAACTGGTTGACCGGTGTGGGGGATGCGATTGTCGCGTGGTTTGTGGAATTCGGCGAGACATTTCATAAGTGCTTTATCAGGGAAGACCGTTATTTGTTATTACTTGACGGTATCGGTGTAACGATTAAGGTTTCGATTCTTGCTGCAATTTTAGGACTTATCATCGGATTTTTAATTGCGATTTGCAGTCTTTCCAAAAAGAAGGGCTTAAGAATTTTCGGTAAAATATATACGGATATCATTCGCGGTACGCCGTCTGTGACGCAGCTGATGATTATTTATTTTGTTGTGTTTGCGTCGGTACACTGGGAAAAATGGATTATTGCTGCAATTGCGTTTGCTATTAATTCAGGTGCGTATGTGTCGGAGATTATCCGCGCCGGTATTCTATCAATCGATAAGGGACAAACTGAGGCGGGACGTTCCCTCGGACTTACGAGTACACAGACAATGTTTTATATTGTTATTCCGCAGGCAGTAAAAAATATTTTTCCTGCCATGTGTAATGAGTTCATTACACTGATAAAGGAGACTGCAATTGTAGGTTATGTGGGCCTTGTAGATATCCAGAAGGCCGGTGACTTTATTAAAAGTGCCACCTATCAGGCGTTTATGCCTTTAATCGGTACGGCAATTATTTACTTTGTATTGATTAAGATACTTACAACCGTACTCGGAAAGATTGAAGTCAGATTAAGAAAGTCTGATATCCGGTAGAAAGGAGCCAGGTCATGATTAAGATTAAAAACCTACATAAAAGCTTTGATAAACTGACCGTTTTAAATGGTATTGATGAGCATATCAGTCCGGGAGAAGTGGTTGTAGTAATCGGACCGTCCGGTTCCGGAAAGAGTACCTTTCTACGCTGTCTGAATCTGTTGGAAAAGCCGGATGAGGGCGAAATCTATGTAGATGATGAGCTGATAAATGCTCCGAGGGTGGATGTCAATAAGGTTCGTCAGAAGATGGGAATGGTATTCCAGCATTTTAATCTGTTTCCACATCTGACAGTAATGGAAAATATTACGTTGGCTCCGGTGAAGCTGAAAAAGATGACGAAGGAGCAGGCGATAGCAAAGGGTGAGGAACTGTTAAAAATTGTTGGTCTTTCCGAAAAGGCAGATGCTTATCCGGTGCAGCTTTCCGGTGGACAGAAGCAGCGAATTGCGATTGCGCGTTCCCTTGCCATGGAGCCGGAGATTATGCTGTTTGATGAGCCAACCAGTGCACTTGATCCTGAGATGGTCGGAGAGGTACTGGATGTTATGAAAAATCTCGCGAAAAGCGGAATGACAATGGTCGTGGTAACACATGAGATGGGGTTTGCAAGAGAGGTCGCATCCAGAGTGATTTTTATGGATGGGGGCGTAGTACTGGAAAGCGGTACGCCGGATGAGGTGTTTTTACATCCTCAGAATGAACGGACGAGACTCTTTTTAAGCAAGGTGCTTTAAAAGATAGAGAGAAAAGGACAAGGAGAGTAAGACAATGAGAAAGATGATGAAGAAAATGACGCTGATGCTTGCATGTGTATCAATGATTACAGCATTTGCAGCATGTGGTGGCAAGGAAAAAAACGATGATGTAATTACATTTGGTACAAATGCGGAGTTTCCTCCGTTTGAGTTTGTAACCGGTAAGGGCGTTATCGGAGAGTTCGATGGTATCGATATTGCAATTGCAAAGCAGATTGGTGATGAAATCGGCAAGACGGCAGCTATCGAGAATATGGAATTTGATTCCCTTCTGTTAGCTCTGGAAAATGGTCAGGTGGACGCAGTAATCGCCGGTATGACCATCACTGCCGAGAAGGAAGAGGAGATTGATTTCTCCATTCCGTACTATACCGCAAAGCAGGTTATGATTGTAAAAGAGGATTCTGATATTCAGGTGGCTGCGGATATGGCGGACAAGAAGATTGTCGTAATCCAGGGATACACCGGAGAGACCTGTGTAAAGGATATGGGATATTCCTATGAAGCATTTAAGAAGGGTTCCGAAGCAATTCTTGAGCTTGTCAACGGTAAGTGTGACGTTGTTGTTATCGATTCTGCGACTGCACAGAAGTATGTCAATGACAACAAGGGCTTAAAGATTGTAGAGGATGCGGAGTCCTTTGATTCCGAAGAGTACGGTATTGCGGTAAAGGAAGGAAACAGCGAGCTGTTAGAGAAGATTAATGCATCTCTCAAGAAGATGATTGAGGATGGTACTGTGAACGAGCTTTCCGCAAAATATTCCGAGCAGTAAGAAACAGCAGATACATTTTACCAAGTTAGACAATAAAGTCGGTATGAAAAAAAAGGCTGCGCAAAGAATTGCGTCAGCCTTTTTTGGTTAACCGGACGACCGGGTGAAGATGGTTTAGCAGCAGCCGTTTCCGCATCCGCAGAAGAGGAGTAAGAGGATGATAATCCAGCAGCAGTCGCCGCCGAAGATACCGCCGCCTACACCATTGCCGCAGCCACAATCACAATCACAGCCGCAGCCGGTGTTGCCACCGCCGATGCCGTTTCCGCAGCCACAGAATAAGAGTAAGAGGATAATAATCCAGCAGCAGTTACCGTTGTTGCCGCCGCCGATTCCGCAATTAGATAAGTTTCCCATGAAGAGTTCCTCCATATTTTTGATTACACCATATCGTATGCACCTTTGCTTGACCCTGTTTCCGAAAGGATAAAAATCTTTTTCTTGTAATTCGCCTCAGGGTGAGGTATGATAAAGTAGAGGAATTAGGAGGTGTCCAGTGAAACGACCTGATGTAATTATACCTGTGTATAAAGCAGATAAAAAGCTGGAGCGTCTGCTTGCCATGTTGTTGCAACAGACAGTGCGTCCGGCAAGGATAATAATGATGAATACGGAAGCGGAGGGCTTTACCGTAAGCAGTCTTAGGGAGCGTGTAGAAAAGATAGCCGTAAAACACGATGAAAGTAGTCTGCTTCCGGTTGAAATAAAAATTGTCCGTGTTGAAAAAAAGGAATATGACCACGGCGGAACGAGAAACCTGGCGGTGAAAAAATATTCGGATGCACCTTTTTTTCTTTGCATGACCCAGGATGTGATACCGGCAGACATTTTTTTGATTGAGCGGTTGCTGCATTGTTTTCAGGAGGAGAAGGTAGGTGCTGCCTATGCCAGACAACTTGCATCAGAAAAGGCCTCCTTTACGGAACAGTATCTTCGTCTCCATAATTATGGGAAAGAGTCTGTGAAGAAAACAAAGGAGGATAAGGAACGTCTCGGTATCAAAACATATATGATTTCCAATGCCTGTGCCATGTACCGTCGGAGTCGTTATGATGAGCTTGGAGGCTTCGTAACGGATACGATTTTTAATGAGGATATGATTTTCGGTGCAGCCTTAATTAATGCAGGAGACGCTATCTGTTATTGCGCGGAGGCGCAGGTATACCATACACATAATTACGGGCTGAAAACGCAGTTTAAGAGAAGCTTTGATCTTGCGGTTTCCCAGGCAGAGTATCCTGAGGTATTCGGGGAAGTCAGCTCTGAAAAGGAAGGGCTTCGGTACGTAAAGGGTGCTGTGCAGTATTGTATGTCGCAGAAACGATATGGGGATATGATTGCTTTTCTGGCTGATGCCGTGGCACGATACGGGGGCTTTTTCTTGGGAAAGCATTATGAGAGCCTGCCGGAAAAGGCGGTACTATCCTTTACACTTCAGCCTGCCTATTGGGAAAAGAAAAAAGCAGGGTACACGAAAGAGGAAGGCAGCGGGTACAGCGAAGCGGAAAAATCCGAAGCGGTAGCTGTGTATGATTCCATACTGGATGAACTGCATGCGATAGAGCTGGAGGCATTGAAGGCATTTATTAAGCTTTGTAATGCATATGGCTTACGCTATTATGCAATCGGCGGAACGCTTCTCGGAGCGGTTCGTCATAAGGGCTTTATTCCATGGGATGATGATGTGGATGTGGCGATGCCGCGAAAGGATTATGACCGCTTAATCGCTCTGATAGAATCCGGAGAGGTACAGGAGGCGCTTGGAGCGGATTACCGGATTGAGAGCTGGCAGACGGAGAATGACTTTAAGAGTTATTTTGCAAAGCTGTGCTCAACGAAGATAGAAATTCAGGAAGAATTGCTGGAGGATACCACAAGCCGTAGGGGGTATCTGATTGATATTATTCCTATCGACGGTACCCCGGATGAGGAAATCAGGAGAAAGCTTTACTATGCGAAGGCAATGGGACTCAGGTTCCTTTGCGGTACCGCAAATGTTTATACCGGGATTCGTACCAGCCGTTCGAAATGGGAGCAGACAGTGTTGCGAATTGTCAGGGCACTGCGTTTGTACCGTCTGATTGATGTAAGAAAGGTTTATCAATGGATGGACCGTTTATTTAAGGCACAGGATGCGGAAGCAGCAGAATACGCGGGAACACTCACGGGTGCTTACAAGACCAGAGAAATTGTGCCACGCAGATTTTTCGGAGACACCTACGATGAATATAGTCTGTGGGAGTTTGAAGGGATTTTATTGCGTGGGCCGAAATGCTGTGACGAGTACCTGACGCATATGTTTGGCGATTATAGGAAGCTTCCTCCTCAGAGTGAACGAAAAGTACACTATAAACCGCAAATCAGATACGTTTCGCCGGAAGAATAGTGGCAGAAGAGCCGGACGGCTGATTGGACTTCGGAGAAAGGATACAGATTCCATGACGGGATTACAGGAAAAAATTTTTGAAATAATGAAGACCTTTGACCGGGTATGCAGGGAAAACGGCCTGCAGTATTATATGCTGGGCGGAACTATGCTTGGAGCAATCCGGTGTAAGGGGTTTATTCCGTGGGACGATGATGCGGATTTCGGACTTTTGCGGAAGGAGTATGACAAGCTGCTGTCGTTACCGGAACAGTGCTTTCCGACCGGATACAGGCTTCGACATTTTTCCAAAGAGGATGGTGTACCTTATGCGTTTATCCGGTTAGAGGACGAACGCACCACCTGTATTGAGGCGCGAAGAAGCGGCGGCGGGTATGAAGGCGGAGTCTATATTGATATTTTTCCGCTGGATGCGGATAGCAATAGCCTAGCACTTAGGATTTTGAAGGAATGGCATGTAAGGCTTGAAAAGAAGCTGTTATATGCCCATATTGCCGAGCAGGGGGCGGTTAAGAACCCGGTAAAGCGCCTGGTAATGCGGCTGATTTCAAAGTATACCGATGCCGATACACTGGTACGACAATTGGATCATACCGTAAGGGCATACGGCAGGAAGAGAGAGACAATGCCGCAATGGGGCGAGGCAAGATGTTCCAATTATCTCGGACACTGGGGAAGGAAAGAATCGATTCCTCGCAGAGTGTTTGACGGAGAAATCAGACAACGCAAATATTTTGCATTTGATATGCGCAGGGGCGAGCAAATAGAAGCGCGACCTGAGGGAAGAAGCAGGGAATATGAGTTTGAGGGATATTCTTTTTTTGGACCGGTGGATAACGCAGCATATCTGACTGCTCTGTACGGTCCGGATTATATGATACCTCCGAAGAATGACGAAAGAGTCGGACATCCGGCAACGGTAATTGATCTTGACCGGTCGTATCATAGTATAAAGGAAAAGTAAAAGTATCAAAGAAAAATAAATGAATGAGGAGACATGAGAGATGAAGTATGAGGAAGCATTAAAAAAGGTAACTGAATATGGTCAGGAGCATGTACTGCAGTTTTTTGCGGAGTTATCCGGGGATGAAAAGGAGACGCTTCTCGGACAGATTGAGCAGACGGATTTTTCTGTACTTGCAAAAGCATCGCAGGGCGATAAGGAACACAATCGCGGTGTGATTACCCCGATTCCTGCCATGAAGCTTTCGGAAATCGAAGGAAAAAAAGAGCTATATACCGAAAAAGGTATTGAAATGATTCGTGCAGGCAAGGTAGGTGCCGTGCTGCTCGCCGGAGGAATGGGAACCCGCCTCGGTTCCGATAATCCGAAGGGAATGTACAATATCGGTCTGACAAAGGAGGTTTATATTTTTGAACGTATTATCCGGAATTTATTGGACGTAGTGGAACTGACAGGCTGTTACGTGCATCTTTTTATTATGACGAGTGAAAAAAATCATGAGAAGACAGTAGCTTTCTTGAAAGAAAAGAAGTTTTTCGGGTATGATGAGAATTATGTTACTTTCTTTTTACAGGATATGGCACCGGCTTCCGATTACAGCGGAAAGGTGTATATGGAGACAAAGGGTCTGATGTCTGCTTCTCCAAACGGTAACGGCGGCTGGTTCTCTTCCATGAAGCGTGGCGGAGTGCTGGATATTGTACATAAGGCTGGGATTGAATGGCTGAATATTTTTGCTGTTGATAATGTGTTGCAGCGAATTGCAGACCCTTGCTTTGTGGGCGCTACGGCAATCAATAATTGTGCGGTAGGTGCCAAGGTAATCCGTAAGGCGGCACCGGATGAGAAGGTAGGGGTGATGTGTCTGGAGGATGGCAGACCGTCGATTGTGGAATATTATGAACTGACGGAAGAACTGATGAACGCAAAGGATGCATCGGGAGAACCGGCATATAACTACGGCGTAATTTTGAATTACTTATTCCGGGTAAATGATTTAGAGGAAATTGTAAGTAAAGAGATGCCGTTACATATTGTGGAAAAGAAGATACCGTATCTGAGTGAAGCAGGAGAGACCGTAAAGCCGGAGACACCGAACGGTTACAAGTACGAGAGTCTTGTACTGGATATGATTCATATGCTGGATAGCTGTCTGGTATTTGAGGTGGTACGTGAGAAGGAATTTGCTCCGATAAAAAACGCAACCGGTGTCGATTCCGTAGAAAGTGCAAGAGAGCTGTTAAAGTTAAACGGAGTCGAATTATAATCCGAGGAGAGTTTGAAAGGAGCAGCAATGGCGAAACAGCATTGGAAACCGGGAAATATGCTTTATCCGGTACCTGCAGTGATGGTAAGCTGCGGACGGGAAAATGAGAGACCGAATATTATTACCGTGGCATGGGCCGGGACTGTGTGCTCTGACCCTGCCATGGTATCTGTTTCCATACGTCCGGAGCGGTATTCCTATGATATTATCAGGGAAACCCGAGAATTTGTAATAAACCTTGTTACGAAGGAGCTTGTCTTTGCAACGGATTATTGTGGTGTAAAGTCCGGAAGAGAGATAGATAAGTATAAGGAACTGAACTTGACACCGCTTGCCTCGCAGAAGGTGAAAGCTCCGGGCATTGCAGAGAGTCCGGTCAATATTGAGTGCAGGGTGGTACAGGAGCTGGCACTCGGCAGTCATACCATGTTTGTGTCAGAAGTTGTGAATGTAACGGTAGAAGATAAGTATATGGAGCAATCCGGAAAATTTGAACTAAACAGTACCGGATTGGTAACATATTCGCATGGGGAGTATTTCCTTTTGGGAGAACGTTTGGGAAAGTTCGGATATTCCGTACAAAAAAAGAGTAGATAATACGGTAGTGTCAGAAATATTAGTTGTGTTTTGTCAGAGTTTGCGGTACAATATTTATACTGAATGTATTGTGCGTGTTTATACCTTTTCTACCGGAGGACATGGCTATGAAGAAGAAAATAGCGGTATTTGCCAGTGGTTGGGGCGATGAGTATTTCAGAGAAGTGGTGTATGGGGTTTCTGAAGCGGCAAAAAAAGAGAATGTTGATACATTTGCCTTTGTAAATTTTTCTATCCGCGGGCTGGATGCATTGTTAAACGAAGGAGAATTTAATATATTTACATTGCCAAATCTGGAGGATTTTGCCGGAGTTATTCTGCTTGCAAATTCGTTCAATTTGGAAAAGGAAGTTGAGTATTTTACGGAGGAGCTGAGAGAATTAAAACTGCCGGCTGTCTGCGTGGAGTATGAACTCGAAAACGCAGTTTCTCTGGTTTCGGATAATTATGCCGGGATGTATGATTTGGTAAAGTATGTAGTGGAAGAATGCGGCGCAAAGGAAATTATTTATATCGGCGGGCCTAAGGAGCATTTAGAGAATGCAGACCGTCTTAGGGCATTGAATGATGTGGCGGAAAAAAATCATATTTCTGTTCCGGATACTCATATTTTGTATGGTGACTGGTCGAAACAATCGGGAATGACTTTGATAAAAGATTGGCTGGAGGCGCACGGTAAGCTTCCGGATGCTTTGTTATGTGCGAATGATACGATGGCAATGGGAGTCTGTGAGCAGTTGGAAGTGTTGGGCTATCAGGTGCCGGGAGATGTCTTTGTTACCGGATTTGACTGCCTGCGTGCAGGACAGGACTTCCATCCGACGATTGCTTCGGTATGTCATGAATGGGAGAGAATGGGAGAGGCTGCATTTGAGATGCTCATGCGTAGAATACGTGGAGAAGAACAGAAGAAGGTGGTATTCCCTACACGCTTTATTCCTGCAGCAAGCTGCGGATGCTTCATAGAAGAGTATCCGGATAAGGATATGCGTCTGGGCCGGAACCGTGGAAACGAAATAGACGGTCTGGCAGCGGATTCTCATTTCAGACATATTTATCTTGCGGTACGTAAAACAGAGACTGCGGAGGATTTATCGGAATGCCTGTCGGAGTTTTTTGCCAGCGAGCATAAGATGGAGGGTGAGGATTTTATGCTTTGTCTTGACCCGGAGTTTTTCCGTGTAGAGGAAGACGATTTAAATCTTTATGTACAGGGCTATAATGATAAAATGGAAATTATCGGATCGATTATGGACGGAAAACCGTTGGAGCGAACGGTAATGAAAAGGAACGATGCGTTATTCTGGCTGGCACGAAAAAAGAAGGAGCCGGGACTGTATATCTGTGTCCCGATACTCGGAGATTTGCGTACCTATGGATTTGCGGTCCTGACAGGGGATTTGCGCATTGCGTGCGAAAATCAGTTTTATATCTGGACAAGACACACGAGTCAGTATTTGGAGCAGGTGAGACGAAATATTACGATTCGTGATTTGACGAGGAAGCTGACGCAATTGTCTGTAACCGATGTACTTACCGGAGTGTATAACCGTGCAGGATGTGAACAAATTGCATTTCCGATGTTAGAGGAGTGGAGGTCACGTGGCGGTAACGGAATTATTATGCTTGCAGATATTGACAAGATGAAGGATATTAATGATAAATACGGTCATTCCAGCGGAGATTTGGCGCTCAGGACCGTAGCCAGTATTTTGAAATCCGGGCTGCCGGATGACTGGATTGTATCAAGGTATGGCGGAGATGAATTTTTTGTCGGCGGAAGACTACAGGAGCAGGAGCCCGATATGCAAAAAATCCGGACTTCCCTGGAATGTCGTCTGGCAAAAGAGGTGGAAAAACGTGAAATTGTATTTCCGCTTTCCATCAGTATCGGCATTGCGAGAATGAATGCTACGGATACGGTAGCAATTGAGCAGTATTTGAAGATGGCGGATGAGGATATGTATGAGATTAAGCAGGCCCACCACAAAAAAATTGAGGATGCATGTTAGTATAGAGTTATGGGGAAGGATTTAAAAATGAAAGATACGAATGTAACGTTGCAATCGGTTTACCGTGATTATTTTCGAATGGGCGTAGCCTGTGAACGGAGAACTGAGAGGTTTACGAATCATGAAATCGGGAATCCCGATAAGGAAGCTTTGATTACGTGGCAGTTTAACAGTATGACGTTCGGCAATGAGTTGAAACCTGCCTACAATATGGGATATACCAGTCCGGATGCACGGGAGGATTATCTGCCGTTTGTCATTAATCCGTCAGCGAAAGAGATGCTTGACTGGGCAATGGAAAACGGTATGCCGGTACGAGGACATGTACTTGTATGGCACAGTCAGTGTCCGAAGGAGATATTCTGTAAGGAGTATAAGCCTGTGACAATTCCGACGGATCCGGAACTTTTAAAGGAACGTCCGATGTTAAAGCATTTTGAAAAGCTGGATCCGGTGTGCTTTGTTGACCGTAATACGATGCTGATGAGATTGCGAAGCTATATATTCTCCCTGATGGAGTATATGTATTGTCAGGGCTATGCCCGGCTTATTTATGCGTGGGATGTTGTAAATGAGGCGATAGAGCTTGCTGACAAAACCGAGACAGGACTTCGTGACAGCTATTGGTATCAGGTAATTGGAGACGATTTCATTTACTGGGCATTTCGATATGCAAAGGATGCGGTGGAAAGCTTGTCCCTTCAGTACGCATCCCGGTATGGGATATCTGCCGGAGATAAAGAAGCATTAAAGGAAATTCAACCAAGACTGGTGTATAATGATTATAACGAATTTCAGCCGGAGAAAAAGGCTGCAATTATTGCTGCACTTCAAAGAAGTACAGCGGAGCATGGTAGTATCATAGGTGAGGGGTTAATTGATGCCATCGGTATGCAGGGACATTTAAGTGACAATAATAATATCGATGAGTACGTCGCAGCATTGAAGGACTATGCTGCTCTTGTAAACGAGGTGCACATTACGGAGTTGGATGTAAAGTGTACCTGTCTGAATAAAAATCAGGAGTATTATCAGGCAGTTTTCTATAAAACGTTTTTTGAAGCCTTGCTCAAGGCGAAGCGTGAGGGAGCGAATCTGACCAGTGTTACTTTTTGGGGGCTGACCGATGATAATTCATGGATTCGCGGTGCAAATCCGCTTTTATTCCATGGAGACCTTACTACAAAACGCTCCTTTGATGGTGTTGTGTATGCAGTAACCGGAGGTGAGCTCGGAGAGCCGGAGAAGATTGAAATAAATCTTTCCGACCGGCTGTATGATTTTGAAACGCCGGAGGGAGCAGAGTGCTTGCGACCTGAAGATATCGGCTTTAAAATGCGTGGCTTTGGTGAAATTGAGATTCAGGACAGAGTGGTTCACAGCGGAAAAGCAGCACTTGCTAATGAGCGCAGGTTTGGTGACTGGTGCGGAATCAGCTTTGATGTATCCGATTTTATCGGTCAGACAATCCAAATCAGTGCATGGGTAAAAAGTCCGGCACTTACGGTTACCCTGGGAATGGACGAAGTACATCAGACACCGGCATCGGTGGATACTGCTTCGGGCGATTGGGTATTACTTCAGGGAACATTTAAAATTCCGAATAATGTGCATTCCATGCTGATGAATTTCGGTACCACCGAAACAGAGCCGGGAAAGAGCAGTCCGATTTATGTAGATGATGTAGAAGTAAAGCTGGTGGGTCTGGAAGAAAGCTTCGAGGAGCAGGAGAATATTGCGGCAATTCGTGGTGCGGGACATCTTCCGTTCTGCTACGTTACGGAGAAAGAGTCCCTGGACGGAAAGAGTCATTCGTATTGTGTTACCCGTCAGGAAAAGGATGCTACGATAAAGCTCAATATATCGTCCTATATCGGGATGGCAGTGGAGATTTCACTGTATGTAAAGACAAAGGATCGGCTCGTAACAATCGGCCTGGACGGTGCGATGCCGCAGCCACTTGCGAAGACGGAGACGGTTCCGGGAGAGTGGACCAGGATTACCGCCCGCACAGAGCTTTCAAAGGAGCTGAATTCTGCAGAGATTTATGTTGAGACCGACGGCAATGCGGATTTCTATGTGGATCATGTATTTGTGTGTCCGGTAAGATAATTACTTGAAAACTATGAAACGGGGGAGTGCATAAAATGTGCTGCTCCGTTTTTACAATTGAGGTGTGTATGAAAACAGTTATTTTTGATATGGATGGTGTGATTTTTGATTCGGAGCATGCGGTGTATGACGGTTGGAAGGAGCTTGCAACGAAGTACGGATTTAAAAATCTGGAAATTCCGTACCGGAAGTGTATCGGTGTAAATGCCGCAGCATCCAGACAGATTTTTCTTGAGTTTTACGGGGAGGATTTTCCGTACGATATGTATTGTGCGGAGCAGTCGAGAAATTACCATGCGAAGTATGACAACGGAAATCTGCCGATGAAAAAGGGAGTGCACGAGCTTTTGACCGCATTGAAAGCAAGGGGATATCGGACGGCAATTGCATCTTCTACGAGACTGGCGGTTGTGAAGCATCAGATAGAAGCAGCAGGGCTTTTGGAGTTTTTTGATTGTATTATCGGTGGAGATATGGTAAAAAAAAGCAAACCGGACCCGGAGATTTTTTTTAAGGCAGCGGAAAGTCTCGGAGGAGCAGTAAACGAGATGTATGTAATAGAGGATTCCTATAATGGAATCCGGGCGGCACATTCTGCCGGGATGATTCCGATTATGGTACCGGATATGCTTCCTCCGAGTGAGGAAATGGAAAAAAAAGCTGCCTACATCTTAGATGACCTGCTTCAGGTAAAAGAGTTATTATGTAAAGAGTCAGAAAGGTAGAAACAGAGAAAATGCAGATTAGACAGGTAACGACAGCTACAGAATGGAGATTGCTAAAAAAATTATATACAGAGTCTTTTCCGTCAGCCGAGCGGAAGCCGTTCCGGCTGATACAATTAAAGCATTGGCAGAAGAAAGCCGATATCTGGGTGATTGAAAATAATGCCGAGTTTGCCGGGTTTGCCATTACGATGAAGAATGATGATCTGGTGCTTTTGGATTACTTTGCGGTTAGTGGGGAAAAGCGCGGTCTGGGGCTTGGCGGGAAAAGCTTGAAGTTGTTGATGGATATGTATAAAGAGAAACGTTTTTTTCTTGAAATTGAGAACACGGAAGCAGAGGCGGACAATGGGGAAGAGCGTCGGCGCAGAAAGCAGTTTTATTTAAATAACGGGATGACGGAGCTTGATGTAAAGGCAAGGCTGTTCGGTGTGGAGTTTGAGTTATTGGGTTATGAGTGTAAGGTCAGCTTTGAGGAATATTTTTCTTTGTATGGTAAATGTTACGGGAGGTGGCTGACGAGGCATCTGGAGGAGATGAAGCCGGAGAGAGAATAGGGAGAGAACGAAGGAAGAACTGATATGATAAACAAAGTAAGAACTGCAGAAAGGAGAATTTTCGGATGAAAGCGGATGAGTTTAAGGAACACCTTGAGAAAGACATTATTCCTTTTTGGAATAAACTGAAGGATATGGAGCATGGGGGTTTTTATGGGTATGCGGACGGAGACGGGATACCGAAGCCGGATGCAGTAAAAGGAGTGATTCTCAATAATAGAATTTTATGGTTTTATTCTACTGCATACCGGGTGTTAAAGAAGCCGGAATTATTGGAGATGGCAGACCATGCCTATCGCTTTTTTGCAGAGAATTGTTTTGACAGCCGGTACGGCGGTGTATACTGGTCTGTAAATTATGACGGCACGCCTTGTGAAGATATGAAGCACACATACAATCAGGCGTTTGCGATTTACGCACTGTCAGCATATTATGGAGCAAGCGGTAGGAAAGAGGCATTAAGCTTTGCCTATATGTTATATCGCATGATTGAAACAAAATGCAGGGATGAAGGCGGATATCTGGAGGCATTTAACAGGGATTTTTCTCCGACATCCAATGAGAAGCTTTCCGAAAACGGTGTTATGGCGGAACGGACGATGAATACGCTGTTACATATTCTGGAGGCTTACTCCGAGCTGTATCGTGTGGACGGCTTTTCCGAAGTAGGGGATTCCATCCGCTCGATTCTTCGTCTGTTTCAAGAGAAAATATACAATCCGGAGAAGCAGATTTGTGAGGTCTTCTTTGACCATGAGTATCAAACTTTAATTGATTTGGAGTCCTACGGACATGATATCGAAACCTCCTGGCTCATTGACCGTGCCTGCGAGGTATTACAGGATGCAGAGGTGCAAAATGAGATGAAGCCGGTAATTGACGGACTGGCGGAGGCAGTGTATCGCAATGCGATTGATGAAGAATGCCGTGCGGTGAATAACGAACGTGAAGGTGAGAAGGTTGACCGCCAGAAGATTTGGTGGGTACAGGGCGAAGCGGTAGTAGGGTTTTATAATGCGTACCGGAGAAATCCGCAGGAGAAAAAGTATCTCCAAGCAGCAGAGGATATCTGGAAATTTATTCGGGAGTATCTTGTTGATAAAAAGAGCGGAGAATGGTATGAAACCATTCCGTATCACGGAGCTGCGGATGTAACCGCGCCTTTGGTACATCCGTGGAAGTGCCCGTATCATAACGGCAGAATGTGTATGGAAATGATGAAGAGGCTCTAAGATGATTTGTGAATGGAGCGATTACTCCATTCACAAAATTCTTATTTTACTCATACCGGTAACCAGATTTCTCCGTTATTTGCTTTGACATTTAATGTGATATGTCCGTCAGTTACCGATACCCTTTCTCCGTGCAGAGCACCCGTGTATTCTCCGGAATTTCCACACGGGAGAGTCATCACATAGTCGCTGTCGTCATTATTTACGGTAACGAGAACCGTGGTGCCGTTGTGGTTTCTTGCAAAGGCATACTGGCGATTGGTGAGGAGCAGTTCTTTGTAGTCACCGTAGGAAAGTGCCGCACAGGATTGACGGATATGTCCGAGGGTTGCAATTATCCGGGTACATGCATTGTTCTGTAGCGCATCTGCAAAGGCGGAGAGGGACAGTGCAGGGCGCAGGGAATCATCCGAGAACTTCTCTTTTCTGCCCTCGATGCCGAATTCCGAGCCGTAATAAATAGACGGGATTCCCGGTAAGGTATAGAGTAAAATATGCACCGGGGTAAAGTGAGCTTTATTTGCAAGCTTTGTATAGATTCGTTCAACATCATGATTATCGACAAAATTATAGAGCCAGGAGTTGTTCCGGCGATTTCCGTTCATATCGTTCAGACGTTTTACGGTATGTGCAATTTCAAAATAGTTGTGGTCGTTGTGACCGGAATAAAGTGCTTTGTGCAGATGGTAGTTTGTGACAGAGTGCAGGATACCGTCATTTGCCCAACGGGTATAGTCCCCGTGGATGACCTCACCCATCAGCCAGAAATCCGGCCTTATTTCATTTGCCAAATGACGGAGTGTCTGCATGTATTCAAAGCTCAGAACATCTGCGGCATCTAAGCGGATGCCGTCAATATCAAATTCGGATACCCAGAAACGGATGATATCACAAAAATAATCCCTTACCGCCGGATTGTTTTGATTTAATTTTACAAGAAGATTGTAACCGCCCCAGTTGTCATAAGAAAATCCGTCATTATACTCATTGTTCCCCCAGAAGTTTACATTGCAGTACCAGTCCTTGTACGGGGAATTCTCACGATTCCTTTTGATGTCCTGAAAAGCAAAGAAATCTCTGCCGGTGTGGTTAAATACACCGTCTAAAATAACTTTAATATTTTGTGCGTGGCATTCCTTTACAAAATTTGTCAGGTCTTCATTGGTGCCGAGACGACTATCCAGCTTTTTATAGTCTGTTGTTTCGTAGCCGTGACCTACAGATTCAAACAGCGGACCGATATAAATTGCATTACAGCCGATTTCTTTGATATGGGAAATCCACGGAAGCAGGGTGTTTAAACGGTGCTCCGGAGTGCTGTACTGGTTTTGTTTCGAAGCTCCGGTGAGTCCTAACGGATAGATATGATAAAATACGGCTTCGTCGTACCACGCCATAATAGATACCTCCTGAAATTCTGGTTTGTGGGCAAATTGTCATTGCAATGGGATTCTGAAAATGAAATCACCGAATAGTATACCATAAAGAATGATAAGTTTCCATGTGTAAATTTGGGAAACAAATCCCGTGAGCATATGCATGAAGCTCTACGGATGACACAGAGTGATAATTACCGGGTTCTGCTTCTTCGGTACTCCGACGGGGTCATATTCATAATTTGAAGAAAGGCACGATTATAATAGCTGATATTGTTAAATCCGCAGGAAAGAGCAATGTCGGTTATTTTTTTATCCGTCTGGCAAAGCTTTGTACAGCTTTGCAGGATACGATAGCGTATAAGATAGCGGAACGGTGTCATGCCGGTCAGGTGTTTGAAGGAACGGCAGAACTGTGCTTCACTTAAGGGAACAAGAGCGGCGAGCCCGCTTAAAGAAAGGGGCTTGTCATAGTTGGCCTGCAGATAGGAAACAGCACCGGAAAGCTGGTCCGCAAGCGTATGGAGCGTCGGTTCGCTTCCGATTTTTGAAATATGATGTTGATATAGCTCATTCCAGATTAAAAGTGCAATGCCGCGGATATAGAGTTCACTTGTTGTTTCCTGAGAAAAAATCTGCTGTAAACAGTGAAGCATGCGTTCCTGCCAGTCAACCGAGCTGTGCAGTACCAAAGCATAGGAAAGATTATTGTGCATAATCGGGAGAATATAGGTATGATAGGCATAGGTATCAAAAGAGGAAAAAATAAAGTCGGGGGAAAGTACAAAAGCCCGGAAAGAAATCGGAGCGGCACCGTTGTTGTTTGCATAGTGTAAGACTCCCGGCGGAATGAAGATGCCGTCTCCGGAATGCAGGGTATAGGACTTGTCCTCCACATGAAACAGGAGTTCTCCCTCCAAAAGCAATAAGAATTCCATCTCATTGTGCCAATGCAAATATAGTGCAGGCTCTGCATCGTGGGGCACTTCCGTGTAATGAAGGGAATAGGGCGCAGAGGCGGTTTTATGGGAAATGGTTTCATAGAGCTCGTGGCTTTTTGACGGCATGGCAGAATCTCCTTACATCGGTTTTGTATATGTTATCTGACCATAAATCAGTCATGTAAGAGTGCGTAGGTGTGACAAATAAACAGTATCATGTTTTTTGTGTAATGTCAATATAGTGTTAGTTTTTGCAAAGATAGATAAAGCTGTAGGAAGGGGATTATGGTAAAATATTTACAAAGAACGTTGCAAAGCGGCTTCTTAAATCGAATTTCAGAACGGACAAGGAGAAGGATATGGGTAAAATAGTGTTAGAAAAGAATAAACTTACCTTTCAAAGAAGAGATGAGTTGATTGTGATTGAAGGCTACGGAGAGAATTGTTTACGGTGTCGTGCCACAAGAAATTCGACGGTGTCGGACGAAAGCTGGACATTACTTCCGCCGGTAAGCGAAGCGGACTGTAAGGTAGAGGGGGATGCTTCCTTTGCTTCTATTACAAACGGTGATGTGAAAGCAACTATCGAAGCGGGTTTTCCGTGGTACGGCGGGATTGTGTGCTTTTACAGAAAGGACAAATTGATTTTAAAGACAAAGTTTGAAGGGGATTATACAAACAAGTATATCCATACGGAAGGTGACCATTATGCGACGAAGGTAATTTTTGAAGCAAATGAAGGAGAGCATTTTTACGGACTCGGACAGGAAACGGAGGATGCGTTCGACCGAAAGGGCAGCACCTGTAATCTGCTTCATTATAATACAAAATCAACGATTCCGTTTTTATATTCTTCTCTTGGATACGGCTTTTTCTGGAACAATCCGTCTCCGGGCAGATGCGAGACGACGAGAAACCATACCATGTGGTGCAGCGACAGTACCTATCAGGCGGATTATCTCGTATTTGTGGGAGACAAACCTGCGGATGTGATGAAGATTTATGCGGATTTGACCGGATATGCACCGCAGTTTCCTAAATGGGCATCGGGCTTCTGGCAGTGTAAGCTCCGGTATGAAAGCCAGGAAGAATTACTTCGGGTAGCCAGAGAGTATAAGCGCAGAGGAATTCCGATTGCTGCGATTGTGATTGACTATTTTCACTGGACGGAGCAGGGAGAATGGAAGTTTGACAAAAAGTATTGGCCGGACTCTGCCGCAATGTGCAGGGAGCTCGAAGAAATGGGAATCAAGCCGATTGTATCCATCTGGCCGACCATTAACCCGAACAGCGAAAATTATGAAGAAATGAACGAGAAGAACATGCTGGTTCGCACAGAAAACGGACAGTACGGCACCTTTTCCTTTTACGGTCAGCAGACCTTTATTGATACCATGAATCCTGAAACGAGAAAGTTTGTATGGGGAAAAATAAAGGAGAACTATTACAATAACGGAATCCGTAATTTCTGGCTGGATGAAGCGGAGCCTGAGGTGCATCCGCAGCAGTTCGGACATCTTCATTTTTATCTGGGAAACGGAGCACAGACAGCAATGCTCTATCCGTATTACTATGTGAAGATGCTGTACGAGGGCTTGCGGGAGGCCGGGGAAACTGAAATTATTTCATTGACCCGTGCGGCATATCCGGGCAGTCAGAAATACGGTGCGGCGGTTTGGAACGGCGATATTATGTCGGACTGGAATGCGCTGCGGCAGAGCGTCACCAGCGGCCTTTCTATGGGAATGTGCGGAATCCCGTGGTGGAACAGCGATATCGGTGGTTTTTTGTCCGGAGATACAGAAAGCGAAGAGTTCAGAGAGCTTATTGTCCGCTGGTTCCAGTTTGGTCTTTTTTCACCGATTATGCGTCTGCACGGAGCCAGAAAGAGGACTGCAGATCAGCCTGAGCCGAATCCGGGCATCATTGAGCGAAGCGGCGGACCGAATGAAATCTGGTGTTTCGGCGAGAAAAATTATGAGATTATAAAAAAACTAATCGAAACCAGAGAAAAACTTAGGCCGTATATTATGAAATATATGGATGTGGCAAGCAAAACCGGTTCCCCGATTATGCGTCCGATGTTCTATGATTATTATACGGATGAAGTATGTTATACGTTAGAAGACCAGTACATGTTCGGCGAGGATATTTTATTTGCGCCTATTATGAGGATGGGGCAGACGGAACGTGAGGTTTATCTTCCGGAGGGAAGCTGGGTCAGCGTGATTAATAAAAGAGAGTATAGCGGGAAGCAAAGAATTAGGGTGCATGCGGAGATATGGCAATATATTGCGTTTGTGAAGACGGGAAGTGATGTTTTAAATTGCTTTGAATAGGATGAAAGGAAATGCTGCAGGAATCGAGAAGGAAATTCGTAGACGAAAAACAGTGAAATTAAGTTTAGAATATATAAATTAATTGTTGCTTTTTCTCATACAGATTGATACAATATAGATGGAACTATGGTATTATATGCAAGAGAAGGAGGAACTTGCTGTGACGGAGGCGTTATCCGGAAGAAAAATCCTGGTAGTGGAGGATGTGCCGATTAATCTGAAGATTGCTGCATTTTTGCTTGAAAACATGGGTTTTGTTGTGACTACTGCGGGAAACGGTGCAGAAGCGGTAGAAGTGTTTTCTCGCTCGGCGGAAGGAGAATATACAGCGATTTTTATGGATGTGATGATGCCGGTCTTAGATGGACTTGAGGCAACAAAGATAATTCGTAAGATGGACCGTGCCGACGCGGCAAAGATTCCGATTGTGGCGGTCACAGCAGATGCTCTCGAGGAGGAACGCGGTACTATAGTTTCGGCAGGTATGAACGGCTGTCTGTTAAAACCTTTGACGGAAGAAGCGGTAAATAATGAAATCATGAAGTATTTATAAGGGGCGTCGCATGAAATGTATGTGACGGCCCTTTTTAAGGATTCTTTAATAATTTATCTGGTATTCTGTCAGTAAGAACAAGGAAAGGGGTAGAAGAATGTACCTGAGAATTTTAAAGAGGGATTTGAAACGCAAGCGGACAATGAATGTGATTTTGTTACTATTTATTACATTGGCATCTCTGTTTGTTTCCAGCAGTGTAAACAACATTATCAGCGTTACGACTGCACTTGACCACTATTTTGAACTGGCAAATGTACCGGACATTTTAATAGCAACAATGAATAAGTCCGGAAATGCCGATGTAAAAAAAGAATTACGGGAGATGAAGTCGGTATCCTCTTACGGAACGGAGGAGGTGCTTTATTTAAGCAATGCGAATGTTACAAAGGACGGTGTGAAGCTTGATTTTATGTCGAATACCACAATGCTTCATTCTCTGGGAAACAGTACAATGAATTATTTTCTTGAAGATAATTCACCGCTTAGGGAAGTGAAAAGCGGAACCGTTTATATGACAGACGCTTCACTAAGAAAAAGCGGGTTGAAAATTGGAGATAAACTGCATATTTGTGTGGATGGTGTCGACCTGGAGGTTACGTTGGCGGGAGGAATCAAAGATGCTGTGTTCGGAATGGACGTAGCAGCCATGACGAGATACATTATCAGTCCGGAAGATTTTAAACAATTCCGCTCGAATGATGATATTACGGCAAAATACGGCGGGGTGCTGTGTTATCTGGACACGGAAAATGAGGAAGCCTGTGTGGAGGAGGCGGAGGCCTTTAGCGAAAATACGATTACTGTCATGAACCGGGGAAAAATAAAGTTTTTTTATGTTTTTGACATGATTATTGCAGGGATTCTTCTGGTGGCAAGTATTATGCTGATTCTGATTTCCTTTGTTGTAATGCGGTTTACGATTTCTTTTACGTTATCCGAAGAATTCCGGGAAATCGGTGTGATGAAAGCAATCGGAATAGGTAATCTGCGGATACGGATGCTGTATCTTACAAAGTACGCATTCTTAGCTGTCATCGGTACTGCCATCGGACTGGTATTCAGTTATCCGTTCGGAAAAATTTTGTTAAAGGCTGTATCAAAATCGGTAATCATGGGAGGGGAGAAGGAAGGTTTCATAAATATTTTGTGTGCGGTACTTGTTGTGGCTGTGGTAGTATTGTTCTGCTTCGGGTGTATGGCAAAAATCAGGCGTTTTACACCGGTGGATGCCGTACGTAACGGACAGACCGGAGAACGATTCCGGAAAAGGAGTGCGATGAATCTCGGAAAAAGCAGACTCGGTTCGGTATCGTTTCTTGCATGGAATGATATTGTCAGCAGCCCGAAGCGCTACGGGATTGTAACGCTGACATTTACACTTTGTCTGTCATTGATTCTGATTCTTTCCGCAACCGTTTCGACATTAAAAAGCGGTACACTTGTGAAAGCCTTCGGAATCAGTGAAAGTGATGTGTTCTTTCTGGAGACCGGTAATATGATGAATTTTATCGGAACAGACGGAAGGGAAACTATGGATAATTATCTTGAAAAGCTGGAACAAACATTGTGTGAAAACGGAATGCCTGCAGAATGTAAGGTGGAAATCCTGCTTCAGCCAAAGGTATCCTTTGGGGAGAGGACAGCAAAGATTTCGTCCTTCTACGGTATAAACACAACGATGGAGCAGTATGAGTATACAAAGGGAACTGCGCCGCAGAACGAGAATGAAATAGCAATGACAAAGCTTTCGGCTGACAGACTCGGCGCGGGAATTGGTGATACTGTGAATATAGAACTGATTGACGGGGAAAAGGAATTTATGATTACAGCGTTCTTTCAGGCAATGAATATGCAGGGAGACGGGATACGCTTTCATTCGGATGCGGATATCGACTTTGTGCAGGCCAACGGAGTATGGGATGTTCAGATAGTGTTTACGGATAAGCCGGAGGAGGAGGAGATTGCGCGCCGGATTGAGAAAATAAAAGGGCTGTATCCAAAGGCAGACGTTGTGTTAACCGCTTCAGAATTTGTAGAGAAAAATGTTGGGGTTGCGGATGCATTAAATGCGGTGAAGTTTCTCATAACCGGAATGACGGTCATTCTGGTGGCACTTGTCACTGTTTTGATGGAACGCTCCTTTGTAACGAAGGAGACAAGTGAAATAGCACTTTTGAAAGCAGTAGGCTTTCAAAACAGTCAAATCTATGCATATCATACGGTACGCTTTGTCAATGTCGGAATTGTGGCAATTCTGTTTTCGGAACTTATTTTCAGACCGCTTCTCAGACTCTGCATTGATCCGATTTTCAAAATGATGGGGATGGAACTTGCCGTAGATTACCGGATAAGGCCGCTCGAGGTGTACGGTATGTTTCCTGCGGTGATTCTTGCTGCTACAGTAGCGGCTGCAGTTCTGACCGTGTTATGCACAAGAAAAATCAGACCTTCCGACACGGCAAATATCGAATAGAAAGAGAGGGAGCATATATGAAACCAGTATTAGAAGTAAAGAATCTTTGTA
>JAQXOR010000030.1 GCA_029099805.1 Lachnospiraceae bacterium | reverse complement strand
TTCTACATTTTTCGCTTTCCTGTTGTGACCTTTTCACAAATCGTTTCATTATGTTTTTTATTTTATTTTGATTATTTTTTATTTTACTATAAAGTAACCGTTTCATCCTGCCGATATCATAGTCAAACAAATGAATCGCAGCCATACTGAAAGGACTCAGTAACTACTCGAACGGATTCGAAGACTGTATTTCATGTAAGCAAAATACAACCTATCAAATCAAAGAAAATCCAAATTCGAGGAGGAATCTACTATGGCAATGGTCGTTCAACACAACATGCAGTCCATGAACGCAAATCGTATGTTAGGCATCGTTTCTAACAATCTTTCAAAATCCACGGAAAAGCTTTCTTCCGGATATCGTATTAACCGTGCAGCTGATGATGCAGCAGGTCTTGCGATTTCCGAAAAAATGAGAAGTCAGATTCGTGGTCTCACACAGGCGTCTACCAATGCAGAGGACGGTATTTCCTTAATTCAGACCGCAGAAGGTGCATTAAACGAATCCCACAGTATCTTACAAAGAATGCGTGAGCTCGCTATTCAGGCTGCCAACGGCACAGAGACCGATAGCGACCGCGGTAATATCCAGGATGAAATCGAACAGCTCCAGGATGAGCTTGACCGTATTGCGGAAACCACCGAGTTCAATACGATGAAGTTACTCGACGGTTCCTTTGACGGAGTTGCTTCCACCAATACCACCTCCGGTCCGAAATACGGTCAGTATGACGGTACATTAGGTGCTTTCATTACTTCCAATGTTGCAGGGGTAACGATTAAGACAAATACCAGTGCTACCGTGGGTGGTGAGTCTGCCATCTGGAATGCCGGCGGCAAGGAGCTGACCATCAATCTGGCAAATAATAAGACCTATACACAGACCGACATTGACGAATTAATTAAAAACGCAAAGCAGGAAGACTCTATTGCTACCAATACTCCGGCTGATGTAACCTTAAAGTTTGCTACCGGTGTCTTCACCGCATCTACAGGAACCTCAAAGACTACAGTCGCTACGGTTGCCGGTGTAAAGGCCAGCAAAGACGAAGACTTTATTGCTGCCAACTCAGGAAAATTCGTCGGTGCTAACCATATCAAAATTACAGCCAACAAATACGGAACAGATTATAACATTGACCTTAAGTTCGTATTTGATGCGGAGGACGGTAAGGAAGATGTTAAGCTTAACACCTCCCCTGTTTACAATATGAGCGGTGCCACCAACCTGGATGATGCAGTTACCACAAAGGCAGGTTATGAGATTTCCTTGATGTCCGGTAAAGAATATACCGCACAGGATATCGAAGACTTGCTGGCAAAGGCAGGCTTAAATGTATCTGTTGAACTAAGTGGTGTAAGCGGCGCTCCGGATGCTCCGAACACTCTCTTTATCACAGATTCCGAATATGAAAAAGTTATCTCTCTGGCCGGCGGTAAAGGTCTCGGCGATGAGGATGCGTTCCTCGATCAGCCGATGTATGACAGCGTCAACTCCACCGGCGGTATGAAGCTGCAGGTAGGTGCAAACGAAGGACAAACCCTTTCCTTTAATATCGGCGACATGAGTGCCACTGCACTCGGCGTCAACGGACAAAATGTTCGCGTAGATGAACAGGACAAGGCTTCCGCTTCCATCAGTGCCATTGACAAGGCAATCGAAAGAGTATCCAAGCAGCGCTCCGCACTCGGTGCCGTACAGAACCGCTTAGAGCATACCATCGCAAATCTGGATACCTCCGCAGAGAACCTGCAGACGGCTGAATCCCGTATCCGCGATGTAGACATGGCTACAGAAATGGTAGAGTACAGTAAGAATAATATTCTCTCCCAGGCTTCCCAGTCCATGCTCGCTCAGGCAAACCAGGCTACCCAGGGTGTTCTTTCCCTGTTACAGGGCTAATATAAACAAACAACGTATACTTCACCTAATCGTTACCCATGCCACTATCCGTAAGGATTTTCCATGTCCCGATAGGTTGAAAATAGACAAAAGCGTCTGCTCCGGCAGGCGCTTTTGTCATCTGCGAGTTCACGAGCAGATGAATACGACGAAGTCGTATCTATTTTCATGAGCAAGGAGCGAAGCGGATTGCGAATGACATTCGACAAAGTCGTATCTCCTCACACAACATTTTGCATTTTTTTACATTTTTTATTCTCTTTCTGTTAAGTAAACCGTTTTTCCCGCCGATATTACTAACAAGTGAATGAAACACAGCCATGCTGAAAGGACTCAGTACTTACCCGAACGGATTCGAGGGACTGTATTCATCGAAAATACAACCTATCGCAAACACAGAAATGCTCCTATCAAAAGAGCAGAATTCAACTATCGGGAGGTAACGACTATGGCAATGATCGTTCAACACAACATGCAGGCTATGAATGCCAATCGTATGCTTGGTATTGTTTCCGGCAATCAGGCAAAATCTACAGAAAAGCTTTCTTCCGGCTACCGCATCAATCGCGCCGCTGATGACGCAGCAGGCCTTGCGATTTCCGAAAAGATGCGTTCCCAGATTCGTGGTCTCACACAGGCTTCCACCAATGCAGAAGACGGTATTTCCATGATTCAGACCGCTGAGGGTGCTTTAAACGAATCCCACAGTATTTTACAAAGAATGCGTGAGCTTGCCGTACAGGCTGCCAACGGCACCGAAACGGACAGCGACCGTGATAATATTCAGGATGAAATCGAACAGCTTCAGGACGAGCTGGACCGTATCGCAGAAACGACCGAGTTCAATACTATGAAGCTCCTCGACGGTACCTTCGACGGCACCAATACTTCTACGACCACCTCCGGTCCGAAATACGGTGATTATAACGGAAAGCTGGGTGCCTTTATTACCTCGGACATCATCGGTGTAAAGATTACCACCAATACCAGTGCGACCGTAGGCGGCGAATCTGCCATCTGGAATAAAGACGGTACCGGCTTAACGATTAGCCTTGCCAATAATAAAACCTATACGCAGGCTGACATTGACGATTTAATTAAGAATGCAAAGCAGGAGGATTCCACTGCCACCAACACCCCGGCAAACGTTACCGTAAAGCTTGCCACCGGTGTTTATACTGCCAGTGCTTCTTCTGTCACCACCACAGGCGGAACCGTGGCAGGCAAAAAAGCAAGTATCGAAGGTACACTTGTTACCGCTAACTTTGTCGGTGCAGATACAATTAAGCTCACTGCCAATAAATACGGTGCCGACTATAATATCGGTATCAACTTCAGCTTTGATGCTGACGCAGGCAAGGAAACGGTGGTTCTTTCTACTCCGCCGACCTATGACATGAGCGGAACAACTCTTGGCACCGCAGTCGCTGCTACCGGTGTCTATGACATCCATTTACAGTCCGGAAAAGAATATACCGCCGAAGACATCGAAGATCTTTTAGCAACCGCAGGCTTAAGCATCAGTGTTGAACTCAGCGGAACAAATGCTCCCGGTACAGATGAACCGAATACTCTCTTTGTAACCGATTCTAAGACTACCAAACCCCTTACCCTGACAGGCGGTACCGGTCTCGGTGATGATGATGCATTCCTTACCCAGAATAATTACGACAGTGTAGCTTCCTCCGGCGGCATGACCTTACAGGTAGGTGCAAACGAAGGACAGACCATGAGCTTCAATATCGGCGACATGAGTGCTTCTGCGCTCGGTATCAGCGGAAATAATGTCCGCGTTGACACCCAGGACAGAGCTTCTGCCTCTATCGGTGCCATTGATAAGGCTATTGAAAAGGTTTCCAAGCAGCGTTCCACGCTCGGTGCCGTACAGAACCGCTTAGAGCATACGATTGCAAACCTCGATACCTCCGCCGAGAACTTACAGCAGGCAGAATCCCGCGTTCGCGATGTGGATATGGCAAAGGAGATGGTGGAATACAGCAAATACAACATCCTCTCCCAGGCATCCCAGTCCATGCTGGCGCAGGCAAATCAGTCCACACAGGGTGTTCTTTCTCTCCTGCAGGGCTAATACTAAAAGCCAAAAGGAACTATCAATTAAAAGGAGCTTCCACACAGCCTGTGCGAAGCTCCTTTCTGTATCTCAGTTATCTTATTCAAAAATACGTATCTGTTCCTTATCAAGTCTCTTTGCCAGTCTGACCATTTCCTCAAAGTCGGATAACAGCTTTTCAGAGAGCTCCACAGCATGCTTATAGTATTCTTCTGCCTTTCCCTTGTTTCCTGCCTTCAAGGCTGCAATTGCCCGTTCCCCGTTCTTATGAAACTCCTTATGCTGTTCCCTGACTTCACTCCAGATTTTGAAAATCTCCGGATTTTTCGGCTGCATCGCATAATAAAAATGTCCGAATGCACAACGATGGGCATCCGTCTGTATCGGCTCTGCCTTTCCATCCTCTATCATATGTTCCAGCTTTTCCAACCAGTTTTTATGAGCATTAATCGCTTTTTCCACATTCTCAATAAATACCCCGTTACTCGGCATATAAAACGTATCCAGTGCCAGCTGCCCCATATCTCTGTTCGTTGTCTTTAAGCATTCCTCAATTGTAATCAATGGCTTTACCACAGCTTCCAGACTGTTGCTGACACTCTTGATTCCTTCTACATCCTGTACCATATCAGATGCCTTTTCATCCAGCTGAGCTGCCTGATTCTCCACCTCACTCATGGAGCTGCTGATTTCCTCGCTCGTTGCCGCAATATTGGTAAGGCTTTCATTAATATCCTGCAAACGTTTCCGGTTTTCCACATTACCTTCAACAATAACTGTCAGGTTTTCTTTTATCTGGTTCAAAGCAGATACCGTAGTCTCTACACTCTCTGCGCTCTGCTGGGATGCCGTGCGGATATTCGTAACAAACTCTGCCATATTACTCGTCAAAGCTCTGGTTTCGTCCGCAAGCTGACGTATCTCATCTGCAACCACCGCAAAGCCCTTACCGGCCTCTCCTGCTCTTGCCGCCTCAATAGAGGCATTCAGTGCAAGAAGATTCGTCTGCCCGGAAATCGCATTAATCGAACCGATTACCGCCTGCATCTGATCGATTACCGCTAACAACGCCGACATATCTGTCTGCATCTTTTTGGAATCCTTCTCTGCATCCACCGATAACCGTTCGATGCTCAGTACATTCTCCTCACTGCACTCAATTGCCTGCAGACATTCCATTGTGTTTCCGGAAATTTCAGAAATTGACTGTGCCAGAAGGTCATGTGCCGCTGCCACCTGCTTGGTAACCATCGCTGTCTCCGCAGAGATACGGTTCAGGTCCGAGGCAGAATCCTCTAAGCTGTCACTAAACTCCGACAGTTCCTCTACCTTATCAGTAATCTGCAAATCCAGATTACTGATATTCATCGCAGAAGCGAGGGTATTTGTCATAACACCTTCCAGAGATGCACGGCCCTTTAATAAACGGGAATGGATACTTACCAGCTCCGGATTTCCGGCAATATTGTCCACTTCTCTCAGCTCGGCAATCGCCTTAATAAGCCTTTTATCTTTTCCTTTGCGCATCATTTTTGTTTCCTCCTTTACTCTCATGCATTTTGAAAAAGCTCTTTCTTCCTACAGGAAAATATATTTCAGGATAAATAAAACAGCAAGAACATACAAAAGCGGATTTACCTTTTTTGCCCTTCCTGTTGCTGCCTGCAATACAACATACGAAATAATTCCGATACAGATACCTTCAGAAATACTATAAAACAACGGCATCGCAATAATGCAAAGATATGCCGGAATTGTCTCAGACAGGTTCTCCATATCGAATTTTAAATCCACTACCGCCTCAAACATCAGGAAGCCTACAAAGATAAGCGCAGGCGCCGTTGCGAAGGACGGAATGGATGTAAACAGAGGAGAAAACAGCGTCGCAAGCAGGAAAAGAAAGCCTGTGGTAAGTGCCGTCAGACCGGTCCGTCCGCCTACCGCCACACCGGCAGAGGATTCAACGAATGTCGTCGTCGTAGAGGTACCGAATACCGCACCCGCCGAGGTTGCAATCGCATCGGACAGAAGTGCCGGCTTAATCCGCGGAAGACGTCCCTTTTCATCCAGCATGTCCGCCTTTGTCGCAACACCGATTAGAGTCCCGAGTGTATCGAACAAGTCAACAAACAGGAACGCAAAAATCACTACGATGAAATTGAAAATATCCGTTCCCGAAAAATTAACCTTAAAGCACTGTCCGAAGGTTTTTCCAAGTGCAGAAAAATCCACGCTGATAATGCCTGCCGGGAGCAGGCTGTAAGCTCCCGCTGCCGGGTCCGGAACATAAATTCCCACCAGCTGGCAAAGAATTCCAAGCCCCCAGGTGACAACAATTCCCAACAAAATCGCTCCCTTTATCTTGCGAATATGAAATACTGCCGTAAGCAACAGACCGATAATCGCAAGCAATGCACAGATTCCCTTGGTATTAAAATTCTCGGTAAAGCTTGTAATCGTAACCAGTGTAGAGGAATCCACACAAAGTCCCGCATTCTGCAGACCGATAAAAGCAATGAACAAACCGATACCCACCGACACACCTTTTTTCAAGGTCAGCGGAATCGCATTAAAAATCGCCTCGCGTACATTGGTCAGCGACAAAATAATAAAAATAATACCCTCAATAAATACCGCAAACAAAGCCGTCTGCCACGGCACGCCGGAGGCTACTACCGTATATGCCAGATATGCATTCAACCCCATGCCGGCAGACAATGCAAACGGCAGATTCGCCAGAAATGCCATACAGAGCGTTCCGATAAAAGAAGCCAGACACGTAGCAATGAGAACCGCATTCGGGTCCATTCCGGCATCCCCGAGGATGCTCGGGTTCACCGCCAGAATATATGCCATCGTCATAAAGGTCGTAATACCCGCAACGCATTCCGTTCTGACATTCGTGTTGTTTGCCTTTAGCTTAAACAGCTTTTCCAACATCATAATCTACCTTCCTTTCCTTGGTGCAAAAGGTTCCCTGTACTTTTGCATCTTTTTGCTACAAACTCATTATAGCGGTTCCGAGCAGTATTTGCAAGGGAAGGAATGATATCACTGTAGCGTATTTCCTGTCTTTCATTCAGCTTTCCTTCCTTCTGAAGCTTCTGAAACTGTTCTGTCAGCTCCCGAAAAGCACTCTGGGCAGCATCTTTGTAATTAATCTCCATATTGGAGTCAATTTCCTTTACAAGACGCTCCAGTTGGTCCACTCTTGCATTAAACTTTGAAAAAAACATGCCACACCTCCTGCCTCCTATTATAGCAGATATGTATCATTCGTAAATAGCTTCCTTTTCGTGAAAGCTTTAGGCTATCTAATCCATAAACAAAGAGCCTATGTCCTTGCAAATAAATTTGCAGTCCATAGGCTTTTTCCGCTCCTTGAGCAGCACCATACAAAGCGGAGCCTCGCGTTCTTTCCGAACGCTCGGTCGCTTCGCTCCATGAAACATCAAAAGCCTATGTCCTTGCAAATAAATTTGCAGTCCATAGGCTTTTTCATTTCACTCCGCTTTGTACGGAAATTATGTGTCAAAAAGTGTGTCAAATCCACACCTCCGACCTCGCAAACCCTTGAAAACAAAGGGTTTAGTCAAGAGTGTACGGCATAAGCGCAACGTGACGGGCGCGCTTAACAGCTACAGTCAAAGCTCTCTGGTGCTTTGCACAGTTTCCGGTAATTCTTCTCGGAAGAATCTTACCTCTCTCGGAAACGTATCTCTTTAACTTATTTACATCCTTATAATCGATACCTGCGTTTGTCTTGTCTGCACAGAAAGCACAAACCTTCTTTCTTCTGCGAACGACACGTCTCTTGGTACCAAGATCTGCCTTATCCGGTCTTTCCATTTGGTTCTACCTCCTTATTCAAATCGTGCGGCACTGCCGCTTCTTATCATATGCTTCCTAGTTAAATGGAAGCTCTTCGTCGATACCGTCAGGGATATTCATGAATCCGTCACCTGCTGCACTCGGCTCCGGTCTTGCGCTCGGACGATACTCCGAACTCTCACCTGCCGCATTCTTGCTTTCGGCAAACTCCAATTCATCTACCATAATGCGTGTTCTGTATACCTTCTGGCCTTCTTTGTTTGTGTAGTTATCGTTCTGTAAACGTCCGACAACCACCATCTTCGTTCCCTTTTTCAGGTAACGCTCTACAAATTCTGCCTGCTTTCCGAAAGCAGTACAGTCAAAGAAGTCTGCATCAGGCTCACCGTCACGCTTAAAACGTCTGTCTACCGCGATACTGAACGTACCTACTGCCGTAGAGCTTGCGCCCTGCGAATATCTGATTTCCGGGTCTCTGGTTAATCTGCCAATTAAAATGACTTTGTTCATAAGGAATTCCTCCTTTACTCCTCGTCCCGTCTAATGCATAAGAATCTGAGGACATTGTCCATAATGCGGACTCTGGATTCGATTTCCGCCGGAACTGTCGCATCAGCATCGAACTGAATGAAGAAATAGTAGCCTTCCTTCATCTTCTGGATTTCGTATGCAAGTCTCTTCTTACCGGCATCTTCAACGTTAGTAATGTTACCGCCGAATCTGGTAATGAGATCCTTTGCTGCCTCTACAACAGCATTCTTTACGTCATCCTCGACTTTTGCATTTACAACTAAGGCTAATTCATACTGATTCATAGTTGCGTGCACCTCCTTCTGGTCTCCGGCCCTTCCCGTCACGAAAGAGCAAGGAATAATTTGTGTTTTGCATATCACAGTTTTTCATTATAGCATATATTTCCTACCGGTGCAAGTACTTTTTTATTTCTTTTCCGCGCACGGTATCCACGCCGCCGTCAGATACTCCAGATAAGTAGCATCGCCCTTCGGCAGAAATTTGCTGATGATACTCTTTCGCACAATATATTCCGTACCGTCCATTACGTAAGTATCGCAGTTGTGGAATATCCAGAGAAAGCCTTCTCTTTCCCCTGCAAACAGCATCACATGTCCCGGCATATGAAGCACGGTACCGACCCCCATCGATGCAATGATTGCCGCTTTCCGTTCAGCGGAAAGCCCGCTCAAATCCTCATATCTCGCCTGTTTCATCATATGCAGCGTTTTGCCGCAGCTTCTCTGCTCCTCGGAATTGCGGGGCAGAAAAAGTCCGAAGCAGGCATAAAAGGCGCGCACCGTGGAAGAGCAGTCCATTCCGTCTATCCGCTCGTCTCCCCAACTGTACGGAATCCCAAGCATACGCTCCATCTGCAGCCGCATCTGTCGCTCCGTAAAGGGAAGATATCTGCGTACAAACACCGGTGCATCCCCACGACAGATATATTCTCTTTCCTTCTCAAGCACCGGCAATACCGTTCCTATCCGAAAATACTGTCCGTCCTTATATCTGCCGCCCTTTATTACAATCTGGTATCTCCGCCCTATCTGCTCCGTATAATCGTCATAATACCGTTTTGTGCATACAAATATTCCGTCCTCTTTTACATAGCCCTCCGTAGAATCGGAACAAACGTACATCCAGCCGTTCTCTACCCGAAACACTAGTACCGGTTCGCCCACATTCAGCCGGCTCTCCTGTCTCCGGTCCCATACGTCCCCCCGGTACTTCCTTAGCGGCTCCATTGTCGGTTCTGTCCTTACACATGCATTCTGAATCGCAATTCCATACTGCAGCATCATAAAAAAACGATATCGCTCCGGACAGGTCCTGTCAGAATCGATATCGCTCCTTATCTTTTTTATTATTATATGTTCTCAAAGAACTCTGCATACCAGATGCCGAAGCAATATAGGCACCACAGCTTTCTGGAGTAATCCTTCTTTCCGCTGTAGTGTGCATCTAACAGTGCCAGCATTTCCTTTTCCTTAAAATACTTCGTCATGTACGGACGAAGCAGCACTTCCCTGACACGGTTGTAATAGCTCTCCTCACGGAGCCAGACACGAATCGGTACCGGGAAGCCCAGCTTCTTTCGCTCCGTGGACGCCTTCGGTGTATT
>JAQXOR010000029.1 GCA_029099805.1 Lachnospiraceae bacterium | reverse complement strand
GTAGATTTAGGCGAAGTTGTGAAGGAAGTGTTTGAAATATTAAAGCCTGTGGCAGAACAGAAAAATGTGACGCTTTCATATGCAGGTGAATCCGTAGAGCTGAGTGGTATCAGACGTTATCTTTATGAGATTATTTATAATCTGTGTGATAATGCAATCCGCTACAATAAGGAAGGCGGAAGCGTAGAGGTGTTGACCGGACAGAAAGAGGACGGTATCATCTTAAAGGTTACGGATACCGGTATCGGCATCCCGGAAGAGCATCAGGCGAGAGTGTTTGAACGGTTTTACAGGGTAGATAAGAGTCATTCCAAAGAGACGGGCGGTACAGGTCTTGGACTTTCTATTGTAAAGCATGCAGTCAGACATCAGGGCGGCCAGATAAAGCTTAGCAGCGTACCGGGAGAGGGGACGACGGTGACGGTACTGTTTTATCCGGCTTGACGGTATGAAGGGAAACACGTATAATATGAATCAGCAAGGCAACAGCGGATTTTGCGCTGACTACATTCTTGACCGTGTAACCGATTTGCTGCTCGGATGCGAAATAAAAGACGACTAGGATGGCTGTTCTGTGCATTTTTTATACTAAGGAGAAGCCCTGACGAAGAATGGCGTTCCAGTTACTCTTTTGGAACAGAAAACGGACAACAATAACCAGATTGTTTTCTTCTGATATTGTGTAGAATGCAAGATAGCCATTTACAATAACAAAACGGATACCCCATGAAGCAAGAAACGGATCATCTACTAACCGGAATTTTTCAGGAAAGTAGGAGAGAGAGTTGATCTGTTTTTCTGCTTTGTCAATTAGGTCATCAGCTGCTTTAGGATTTTTTAAGACGAATTCAATGTGGTCTGCGGCACGAATTAAGTCTCGTTCAGAGGCTTTAGTGATGTGGATATTGTAGCTCATCGCTTACGTTTCTCTCTGATTGATGAAATTGCTTCGGAAAATGGACGGGTATTTCCGGTGGAGACATCATCCAGTCCTTCTTTAATCAGACCATAAAGTTCGAAGCGACCGGTCATTTCTTCGTAGGCTTCTATGCTCATAACGGCAAGGTCGCCTTTGCCGTTTTTTGTAATAAATACCGGCTCGGTATACGTATGGCAGAATGAGGAGATTTCATTGTAATTGTTTCTAAGTTCTGCACTTGATTTAATGGTTGGCATAATTAGTACCTCCTGTTCATAACAAAATTATACACATATTTTGTTATATAGTCAATGAGATTGTGAAAATGTCAATGGAAATGTATTCCGAACGATATTGCGAATGCACTACAACAAAAGGGTAGATGCTATATGAAAAAACGGAACTAACCGGTACACGGAATGTATGCGGTTAGTTCCGTTTTTTAGTTCAGTCGGTTACTTTATATAGCAGCAAACTACTTCATTGCCGCAACTTCATCGAATTCATCCTGAATCTCTTTTTCCGGAGCCGGTGTAAGCAGGCTCACAACTACAATAGCAATGCAGGCGATGATAAATGCCGGAAGCAGCTCGTAGATAGCGAGGACTCCTCCCATCGGAGCAATCAGGTACTTCCATACAAATACCATAACACCTCCGGAAATCATACCGGCAAGGGCTCCGTAGCGGTTAGAACGCTTCCAGAACAGGGCAAACAGAACAACCGGGCCGAAGGTGGCACCGAAGCCTGCCCATGCAAAGGATACGATATCAAATACCGAGCTGTTCGGATTGCTTGCAAGGAAGATACCGATTACAGCGATTGCCAGTACGGTGATGCGGGCAATCAGCAGAGATGTCTTTGGAGAGCTTTTTTTGCCGAATACTCCGGTTACAATGTTATGAGACACTGAAGAGGAAGCGGCAAGCAGTTGGGAATCCGCAGTGGACATGGTGGATGCCAGAATACCCGCAAGGATAATACCTGCGATAAAAGCAAAGAGTATGCCGTATTCGCTTAAAACGGAGGATATCGCAACAATAATGCTTTCTGCGGCTGATTTGCTCTCAAACATCGGAATTGCATTTTTAAGGCTCATGCTGTAGCCGATAATACCGATAAGTACCGCTACAGTGAGGGAAATAACAACCCAGACGGTAGCCACACGACGGGAAAGTCTGAGCTTCTTATCGTCATTGATTGCCATGAAACGAAGCAGAATATGCGGCATACCGAAGTAACCGAGTCCCCACGCGAGAGTGGAGGCAATGGTTAATGCGTTATAGGAGCCTACTTCGCCGGTATGTACATTATGTGTGGCGGTGAGAGAAAGATATCCGGTTAATTCTCTTGCATTTTCAATCACAGCCGGGAAGCCGCCTGCCACAGAAATGCCGAAGCCGAGTACGATAACAAGTGCAACGGACATGACGATGCTCTGGATAAAGTCTGTGGTAGACGCCGCGAGGAAGCCGCCAAGTGCGGTATATGCGACGATAACCAGAGAACTGATAATCATTGCCGGGAGGTAGTCTACTCCGAAAAGTGTAGAGAACAGCTTACCGCAGGCAACAAAGCCGGATGCAGTGTATGGGATAAAGAAAACAACAATAATTACAGCAGAGATAAGTAAAAGCAGCTTGCTCTTATCACGGTAACGGTTTGCAAAGAATTCCGGAAGCGTGATGGAATTTGTCTTGTGGGTATAGCGGCGGATTTTCTTAGCAACAATCAGCCAGTTTACCCAAGTACCGATAGCAAGGCCGATAGCAGTCCAGGCAGCTTCTGCAATACCGAAAAAGTAAGCAACACCCGGAAGCCCCATTAACAGCCAGCTGCTCATGTCAGAGGCTTCTGCACTCATTGCGGTTACAAGAGGCCCGAGCTTACGTCCCCCTAAATAGAAATCGTCGGCAGACTTGTTTCTTTTGGAAAAGCGGAGTCCGACGGCGATAACGATTCCCAGATAAAGAATAATGGAAATCATAATACAGATTTGTTCTGTGGTCATATAAGTTCCCCTTTCATACTTCTTTGTAGTAATAGAGCAAAGCGTGAATGCTCTAATCAACTAATATTATTAAGTATACCATATGTAAGAAGGTTATACAAGTAAAAAAGGAAGTTTTTAGTGTTTTACGAAGTTTCGGGAAAATGTACTTGCTTTTTTTTGCAGATACGGTACAATATAGGATAGAGAAATTATGCAGCCAGAAATCAGAAAGGAATAAAAGGAAGCTATGATACAGGCGAGTAATGTTACATTAAGATTAGGTAAAAGGGCATTGTTTGAGGACGTAAATATTAAGTTTACCGAAGGGAACTGTTATGGACTGATTGGGGCGAATGGCGCGGGAAAGTCTACCTTTTTAAAGATTTTAACCGGACAGCTGGAGCCGTCCAAGGGTGAGGTTATTATTACTCCGGGGCAGCGTCTTTCGTTTTTACAGCAGGACCACTTTAAATATGATGCCTATCCGGTATTGGATACGGTGATTATGGGAAACCAGCGTTTATATGATATTATGAAGGAAAAGGAAGCCATCTACGCAAAGGAGGAGTTTACCGAGGAAGACGGTATTAAGGCAAGTGAGCTGGAGGCGGAGTTTGCTACCTTAAACGGATGGGAGGCAGAGTCCGATGCGGCAACACTTTTAAACGGTCTCGGAATTGAAACCGACCTTCACTACAAGATGATGAGTGAACTTAAGGGCAGCGAAAAGGTGAAGGTGCTTCTTGCACAGGCCTTGTTCGGTAATCCCGATATTCTTCTTCTGGACGAGCCTACCAACCACTTGGATTTGGAGGCAATCCGCTGGTTAGAGGAGTTCTTGATTAATTTTGACAATACAGTAATTGTGGTGTCTCATGACCGTTATTTCTTAAATAAAGTTTGTACCCATATAGCAGATATCGACTATGCAAAGATTCAGCTCTATGCAGGTAACTATGACTTCTGGTATGAATCTTCACAGCTTATGATTAAGCAGATGAAGGAAGCAAATAAAAAGAAAGAGGAAAAGATTAAGGAACTGCAGGAGTTTATTCAGCGGTTCTCGGCGAATGCATCCAAGTCCAAGCAGGCAACCTCCCGTAAGCGTGCATTGGAAAAAATTGAACTGGATGAAATCCGCCCTTCCTCCAGAAAATATCCGTATATTGATTTCAGACCGAGTCGCGAAATCGGAAATGAGGTATTAACGGTAACCAATCTGACGAAGACAATTGATGGTGTTAAGGTGTTGGATAATCTTTCCTTTATTGTAGGAAGAGAGGACAAGATTGCTCTGGTAGGTGCAAATACGCTTGCGATTACTACATTATTTAAGATATTGACCGGAGAGATAGAGCCGGATTCCGGCAGCTTCAAGTGGGGAATTACGACCAGTCAGGCATACTTCCCGAAGGATAATACAAAGGATTTTGCTTCGGAGCTTTCGATTGTGGACTGGCTGATGCCGTATTCTCCGGAGAAGGATGTGACCTATGTACGCGGATTTATGGGTCGCATGCTGTTTGCCGGTGAAGAAGGTGTGAAGAAGGTAAATGTGCTTTCCGGTGGAGAACGTGTACGTGTAATGCTTTCTAAGATGATGCTTATGGCATCAAATGTACTTTTGATGGATGAGCCGACGAACCATCTGGATATGGAGTCCATTACAGCATTAAATAATGGTCTCATAAAGTTCCCGGGAGTAATTTTGTTTACGTCCCAGGACCATCAGTTTATCCAGACAATCGCAAACCGTATTATTGAGATTCTTCCGAACGGAAGTATGATTGATAAGGTTTCTACTTACGACGAATACTTAGATAGCGATGAAATGGCTCGTAAACGTCAGGCACTTCAGGTAAAGGTTGAGGAAGAGAGTCTGACAGAGGAAGAGTAAGTTTGTTCCGTAGAGGACAGAGAACGGAGGGTACCTTGAATTACGCGGGACTGTGGCAGGGATTATTCGGAGGTATGCCCGGAGCATGGCACCGGGGGAATGTAATATGTTTTCGAACGGTAGCAGAGGGTGCAGAACAGTGCACTCTTTTGCTGTTTGCAGAGGGTGAGGATGGTCCAAAACGGCGTATCGGGATGAATCGAATCGGAAACAGTACCTTGTTTTACGCAGAAGTACCGGTCGATGCAACAAAGAACCTTGCAACATATTTGTATGAGAGTGAAACAGGACGATTCGCGGATGCTTATGCAACAGGGCTTTACGGAAAGGAGAAGTTCGGAAAGCTGGAGGCGGAGGTGAGACCGAAGCTGCCGAGCCCGTCGAAAATGGAGAAGACCGGGTTTTGTTGCCCTGCCTTTTCTGAGCTCCTTTTTTACAAGCTGCATGTACGAGGCTTTACTATGCATGCCAGCTCCGGCGTGAAAAGGAGAGGAACCTTTGCCGGTTTGGAAGAGAAAATACCGTATTTAAAGGAACTGGGGATAAACGCTGTACTTTTAATGCCGGTCTATGAGTTTGATGAATGCATGGAGGTTTCCAAAAGCTACGGTTGTTTATCGGCAGACCAGTTGGCAACCTATGAAGCACGATACGGGGAAGAGTTTGTTAAGGTACAGCAGCTTTATGAAACGGACGGGAAAGAGGAGAAAACGGTAGAACGGGTGAATTACTGGGGGTATACCGCCCATAATTTCTATTTTGCGCCGAAGGTCTCTTATGCGGCGGATAAGCAGCATGCGGATGAGGAGCTGCTTCATTTGGTAGAGGCTCTTCATGCGGCAGGAATTGCGCTTTTTTACGAATTTTATTTTGGAGAAGACGCAAAAAAAGGTCTGATTCTGGATTGTCTTCGCTATTGGACCTATATGTATGGCGCGGATGGATTCCGGTTAATCGGCGGAGGGGATGTACTTCCTTTATTGTTAGAGGATCCTTATCTGGCGGGAGTTAAGTTTTTGGTAACGGAATATCATGAGAATACGGGTTCATTTACCAATGACTTTGGGGGACGCCGGGTCGCAGTATATAATGACGGCTTCCGTAATGTAATGCGCCGGTTCGTAAAGGGCGATGAGAATATGGTGGGCGAGTTTGTCAACCGGTTATGCGGAGAACGTAAAGAATATGCACAGATACAATATATCGGGGACCAGAACGGGTTTTCGCTGTATGACTTATATGCTTATGACAGAAAGCATAATGAGGATAATGGGGAAGAGAACAAAGACGGAGAGAACTATAATTACAGCTGGAATTGCGGTATCGAAGGATATACCGCAAAGAAAAGAATAAATGCTCTTCGGGCAAGGCTTCGGAAAAATGCGCTTAGTACGGTATTTCTGTCACAATCGGTTCCTCTTTTGTTTGCAGGAGATGAGTTCGGACATACAAAGCAGGGAAATAATAATGCATATTGCCAGGACAATGAGATTTCGTGGCTGAACTGGCGTTTGAATAAAGAAAAAAAAGAGCAGCTTGCGTTTGTAAAGGAATTGATTGCATTACGAAAACAGCACAGCATTTTAAACGGTGGACGTATTCTCCGCGAAAGTGACTGGAAAGGTGTCGGAATACCGGAGGTGTCGTATCACGGGGTAAAGCTCTGGCAACCGGATTATGCACCGTACAGCCGTACGGTATCGGTACTTTTGAGCGGAGCCTATGGACGAATTGAGGAGGAAGAGGATATATTTCTACTGTTTAATATGCACTGGGAGGAGCTTTTGTTTGCGTTGCCCGCAGAGCTTTCTTTGGAGAAAAAGAAGAGAAACTGGGAGATTGCGCTTTCCACTTCCGGAGAAAGTGAGCTGGTCAGTGTAAATGTCGGAAAGCAGGTGGCTGTAACCGCGGATGCTTCGTTAACGGAGCATTACTGCAGGGTTCCGGCACGTTCTGTAGTTGTTTTAAAAAGAAAAGCATGACAGCGGACTGACAGAAACGAGGTCTGTACAGTCCGTCTGCATGCTGATACTGCCTGTACGGCAGTGTTACTGTATCTTGTGATTTTGGACGATTTGGTCGTACAAATCAAGGACACAGTACTTTTCTTCATCAAAATGCCTGCAGTTGGTGCAGGAAATGTCGCTTGTATCGCAGCAACTGTTTGAAATTCTTGTTTCACTCATCGGTTCATAGGCACTACATTCTTTTGCTACCTTACGATAGGTTTCAAAGCTTGCACGCATGGGATGTCTCCTTTCATAGAACATACTTGACGGAAACGCCGCCGTATCAAAACTGCGACATTGTTTTGTTACGCGGTTAGTTTGTGCGATGTTTTCAGAAATTATGATAGAAAATTCAGTGCAGAAAGGAAAAGATATGTTTTCAGGTACAATTGAGGATTTAAAGTCATTTATGTCCGGCTTACTTCGCGGAGAAGTGTTTGATGCATGGGAAGTAACGGAAGCTAAGGTAGAGACTTTTTTTGAACTGTCTGTAAACGGAAGAATGAAAAAAGATTTTTTTGATGAACCGGATAGCGTAAAAAGAGAGTTTGCGAAATGGGGCGAGATTAAAGAGATTTTTTTTCAGGCAGTGAAAGGAAAAAGACTGCCCGGAATGCTCCGGATTGTACTGGCCGCAGAAAAAGAATGGACAGACCGCATTTTGAGAGAGTGCGGGAAAGCACAGGAAGAAGCAGGTGCTGTATTATATTTGAATATACGTTATTCGGCAAACGGCTGTCAGGTAATAAGCGGTGTTTCTCATGTGGAATTTACATTGGACAAGTCGTTGGAATACGCATGGGATACGGAATTGCAGAAATTTTTGAAAGAAAATAAGATTGCTGTTAGCACTCATTAAAGATGAGTGCTAAATTTTTCTTGACATTTGAAGATAACAGTATTATAGTAGAGATATCGTAAAAAGCCGGATTAAATTTTATCGGGAGAGGGGAGCAAAAGCCTGTGCAGGAAACAAAGACACGGGCTATCCTGATGAAAACGGCGGTATCAGGAAAGGAGATAGTATTATGAGTAATGTAATGGAAGAAAAGGGCAGCCTGTCAATTAATTCGGAGAATATATTTCCGATTATTAAAAAGTGGTTATATTCGGATCACGACATCTTTTACCGTGAACTGATTTCAAACGGATGTGATGCGATTACGAAGATGAAGAAGCTTGAGGTTATGGGTGAGGTGACGCTTCCTGAAGACAACGAATGGAAAGTGACGGTACAGGTAAGCCCGGAGGAAAAGACCATTAAAATTATCGATAACGGTATCGGCATGACGGCAGACGAGGTAAAACAGTACATCAACCAGATTGCATTTTCCGGTGCACAGGCCTTTGTTGAGAAGTATAAGGACAAGACCAATGAGGATTGTATTATCGGTCACTTCGGTCTGGGCTTCTATTCCGCATTCATGGTCGCTCATAAGGTGACAATCGATACAAAGTCCTATAAGAATGAGCCGGCAGTTCACTGGGAGTCCGAAGAAGGCGTGGACTTTGAAATGTCGGAAGGAACCCGCTCTGAACGCGGTACGGAGATTACGCTGTATTTAAACGAGGACAGCTATGAGTTTTCCAATGAGTACCGTGCAAAGGAGGTAATCGAAAAGTACTGCTCCTTTATGCCGACTCCGATTTTCTTTGAAAATGTAGATGCTCCGGCAAAAGAGGACACAAAGGCTGATGCTGCTGAGAAAAAGGACGGAGAAGAAACGAACGGCGGCGAAGCTGAGGAAAAGAAGCCGCAGCCGTTAAATGACCCGAATCCGCTCTGGACCAAGCATCCGAACGATTGTACCGAGGAGGAGTATAAGAAGTTTTACCGTGATGTATTCCATGATTACAAGGAGCCGTTGTTCTGGATTCATTTGAACATGGATTATCCGTTTAACCTAAAGGGTATTTTGTATTTCCCGAAGATTAATACGGAATATGAGAATCTGGAGGGTGTGATTAAGCTTTACAGCAATCAGGTCTTTATTGCGGATAATATCAAGGAGGTTATTCCGGAGTTCCTGCTTCTTTTAAAGGGAGTCATTGATTGTCCGGATCTGCCTCTTAATGTATCCAGAAGTGCACTGCAGAACGACGGCTTTGTAAAGAAGATTTCTGATTATATTACAAAGAAGGTAGCAGACAAGTTGTCCGGTATGTGTAAGGTAGAGCGCGAATCTTACGAAAAGTACTGGGATGATATCAGCCCGTTCATTAAGTTCGGTTGCTTAAAGGATGACAAGTTCAGTGAGAAGATGAAGGATTATATGCTCTTTAAGAACTTAGAGGGTAAGTATCTGACCTTGGAGGATTATGTCAAAGCCGCAAAGGAAGCAGCAGGAGAGCCGGAGGAGACACCGATTGTTGAGAATGCGGACGGAACCTCCGCAACCGGCGACGACAATGCGGAGGCGGACGAGACGGCTGAGGAGAAGAAGCAGGTTGTTTACTATGTAACGGACGAGAGACAGCAGAGCCAGTATATCAATATGTTTAAGGAGGCAGGTCTGGATGCTATCTTCCTGACGCATAACATTGACCAGCCGTATATTTCAAAGCTTGAGTACGATAATAAGGATATCAGGTTCCAGCGTATTGATGCAGACCTTACAGAGACGTTCAAGGAAGAGGTAACGGAGAACGAGGAAGACTGGAAGAAGCTGACCGATACCGTGACGGAGCTGGTAAAGAAGGCGCTGAATAAGGAAAAGCTTACCGTAAAGGTAGAGAAGCTGAAAAATGAAAAGGTGGCTTCCATGATTACTCTTTCCGAGGATAGCCGCAGAATGCAGGATATGATGAAGATGTACAACATGGGTGGAATGGATCCGTCCATGTTCGGCGGAGAGGGTGAGACGTTTGTATTAAATGCAAATCATCCGCTTGTAAAGTATGTCTTTGAGCATAAGAAGAGTAAGAATGCTTCCGTTATCTGCGAGCAGCTTTACGATTTGGCAATGCTTTCCCATAAGCCGCTGGCTCCGGAGGAGATGACAAAGTTTATAGAGAGAAGCAATGAGATTATGTTGCTTTTAACAAAATAGAAGTACTTTATTTCAAACGCGTGGGTGCCCTGTTCTTTGTCGGTAACAGCATGGAACAGGGCATCCGGTTTGCATATCAGAGAGGAAGGTGTGGGAAAATTGATAAAGAAGCAAAACAGTTCTGAAGAGAAGGACAAGAAAGAGGATAAGGCGGCGGGAAAGAGCTATATCTCGGAAGTCGAGCGGGTGAGTCTCGAACTTCACCAGACAGCAGAGCAGATTAAGAGTACTGCGGACGAGTTTTATACGAAGTTGCCGGAAACAAAGAATCTGGAGGAAGTGGAACAGCGTGCCGAATCTTTAAAGCGGGCGGCTGCAAATACATCGAAGGCACTGGCACAGATCTGTGTGGTGTATGATGAGCTGAATGCCCGTTGTAAGGATATTAAGATGCAGAGACGTCATCGTAGATTTATTTCCGCTGCCCCCGCTAATACAACGATTGATTTGAGAGAGAAAGAAGCCGGACATTTTGCCGGCGGTTTAAATATATATAAGCTTCTTTTAATTTGCTTTATCGGAAGCTTTGTCGGTGTTGTAATTGAGCTTTTATGGTGTCTGTTGCGGCACGGCTATCTGGAAAGCAGGTCCGGTCTGGTATACGGTCCGTTTAATCTGCTTTACGGAGCAGGTGCCGTGGCACTTACCGTATGCTTATATCGTTTTCGTAATAAAGGTGCCTGGATTTCCTTTTTGGGGGGAATGATAGTGGGAAGTGTCGTGGAATACTTATGTTCCTGGGGACAGGAGCTTTTATTCGGTTCGCGTTCCTGGGATTACAGTATGGTGCCGTTTAATATAAACGGGCGAATTTGCTTGTTATATTCTTTCTTCTGGGGAATACTTGGAGTATTGTGGATTAAGGATCTTTATCCGAGAATGGCGAGACTGATACTTAAAATTCCGAATGCTTCCGGTAAAGCGATTACCTGGGCGTTAACTGTGTTTTTTATTGTGAATGCGCTGGTATCTCTGGCAGCTGTAGGACGCTGGTCGGAGAGAGTAAAAGGACTTGAACCTTCGAATGCGGTTGAAGTATTTCTGGATGAGAGATTTGACAATGAACGCATGGAGCGGATTTATGCCAATATGGAGTTCGGAGAATAATTCTGATTTCATGAATTAATTGTTTTTTTATGGACAAACCCGTAAGGATGTGATATGATAAGATGTAGAGATAAAAACTACATCTTGTGATATCGGATGATGAGAAAGAGGAAACTATGGTAAAAAGATTGATTGCGGATAGTTGTGCGGACCTTACACCGGAGAAAAAAGCATGGACCGATGTCCGACTTGTGCCGCTTACTTTGACGGTAGGTAAGGAAGAAATATTAGATGATGAGAATTTCTGTCAGAGGTCTTTTTTAGATAAGATGCGAATGAGCGAAGAGTGTCCGCGTTCTGCCTGTCCGTCTCCGGAACGCTATATGCGGGAGTTCGAGGGGGCAGATGAGATATTTGTGGTTACGCTTTCCCGACATTTGAGCGGTTCCTATCAAAGTGCCGTGCTTGCCAAGCAGTTGTATCAGGAGGAACATCCGGAGGTCAGGATTGAGGTTGTGGATTCCCAGTCTGCCTCTGTGGGAGAGTCTTTACTGATTTTGAAGCTTCGCAGTCTGATTGATACGATGAGTTTTGAGGAAATCGTAAAAAAGATTACGGCATACCGTGACAGTTTGCGGACGAAGTTTGTTTTAGAGGATTTAGATGTATTTATTAAGAACGGCCGTCTGAATCATATGCAGGCACTTCTTTGCAATGCATTGAATATTAAGCCACTTCTTGCGGGAGATAAAGGACAGATTGTAAAGTTAGACCAGGCAAGAGGAGTGGAGCGTACATTAAAGAAGCTCGTGGAGTCGGTTGCCGCGGATGTAAAGGAAGCAACGACGAGAACACTGGCCATTGCCCATTGTAATCATCCGGCAAGAGCCGAAGCAGTACGGCAAATGATTTTGAGCAGGGTTCCGTTTCGTGAGTGTATGATTGTAAATACCGGAGGTCTCAGCACAATGTATGCGAATGAAGGCGGTATTATTGTAGCATATTAGTGCAGGCTTTCGTAAATTCCTTTGGGGACGGTCGCTCACTTGACTTAGCGGAAGCGCAGGTGACGGTGTCAGACGAAAAGAGTCCGCATGCGGACTCTTTTCGTTGAGGCATCAGAAAAAAATTTAAAAAAAGAAAAAAAGGTATTGACATTTTTGATAAAATGTTGCATAATATCAAAGTCGGGTTTGAACGACGGCAAAATCAAATAATAAAATCATCGAGGCGTGGCTCAGTTTGGTAGAGCGCTGCGTTCGGGACGCAGAGGTCGCAAGTTCGAATCTTGTCGCCTCGATTTTATTTTCACCTTTTTGGTTGAATGCTGGAATAGCTCAGTCGGTAGAGCACTTCACTCGTAATGAAGGGGTCGTCAGTTCAAGTCTGATTTCCAGCTCTACGTAAAGTCTGATATCCTTTCGCAGGAAAAGGGGTCAGGCTTTTTTGCTATATTGGCAAATGGGCAAATAGCTCTCTACTCTTAGCACCGAAGGAGGAAGGAAAGACTTGGCAAAAGGAGCAAATCAAAAGAAAAAGCTGTTTTGTATTCTTGAATTGCTGGAGCGGGAGTCTGATGAATTGCATCCGGTATCCATGCAGCGTATTCTGGACTGTCTGGAACGTAACGGGATAGCTGCAGAACGAAAAAGCATCTATAGCGATATCGAAGCTTTGCAGGAACTTGGGTATGATATTCTTTTACAGAAGAAGGAGCCAAAGGGGTATTATCTGGCTTCCAGAACATTTGAACTAGCAGAGCTGAAGCTTTTGGTGGATGCTGTCCAGGCCTCCAGATTTCTTTCATCAGGAAAGTCCAGTCAGCTGATAAAGAAGCTGGAACAGTTTTGCAGCAGACACGAGGCAAAGCAGCTGCAACGCGAGGTATATGTATTTGACCGCGTAAAATCAATGAATGAGAGTATTTATTACAATGTTGATAAAATACATACTGCAATGGGGACGAACAGGATGATTTCTTTCCGGTATATGGAGTGGGGATCAGAAAGGAAGCTTGTTCCGCGCAGAGGAGGAAAACGTTACAGAGTCAGCCCGTATATCCTTACCTGGGCAGAGGAAAACTATTATCTGGCTGCTTATGATGAGGAAAGTGGAGAACGCAGACATTATCGTGTAGACAAGATGGACAGGATACAGCTGTTAGAAGAGGAACGGACACATAGCGAACAATTTGCAGACCGGAATGCCGCTGTGCTATCAAAAAAAGCATTCGGAATGTATGACGGGGATGAAGTCCGTGTGAGATTGCTGCTTGAAAAACAGCTGCTTGGTGTGGTTTTAGACCGGTTTGGAACGGATATTGCTTTCGCAGAACGTAAGGACGGGATGTTTGAGGTCGGTGTGGATGTACTTGTCAGCAGGCAGTTTTACGGCTGGCTGTTTGGTGTGGGAGGAATCCGGATTCTTGCACCGGATCAGGTGAGAGAAGAATACAGGGAGCTTGTAACGAAGCAGGCGGAGATGCTTTCGAAAGAATAGAGAAAAGGAGAACGAGGAAATGAGCAGGAAGGAACAGGTGACGGCTGTAATTACAAAGCAGGTCTGCATGACCGGAGACATTTTTGAGATGAGGATTAAGGCAGAGAGTATTGCCGTACAGGCAAAGGCAGGACAGTTTGTGTCCTTATACTGTAAAGAAGGCGGCAGATTACTTCCTCGCCCGATTAGTATTTGCGGAATTGATAGGGAGCATGGAGAACTTCGTCTGGTATACCGTATCGCAGGAGAAGGTACCAGAGAGTTTTCCAAAAAGAAAGCAGGGGATGAGATTATTGTTACCGGACCGTTAGGAAACGGATTTATGACAGATGATTTGAAGGCTGGGATGCATGCGGTACTTCTTGGCGGTGGTATCGGAATTCCGCCGATGTTAGAGCTTGCAAAGGCACTTCCGGGAGAAAAGACCATTGTCCTTGGCTACAGAGATGCAGACACTTTTCTTGCAAAGGAGTTTGAAGCTTACGGAAAGGTACTGATTGCTTCCGATAACGGTGCTGTCGGGGTTCGTGGTAACGTGATAGATGCAATGAAGGCGGAGGGAGTTAAGGGAGATTTGTTCTTTGCCTGCGGCCCGAAGCCGATGTTGCGCGGAATTAAGGCGTATGCTGAGGAATGCGGTGCCCGTGCACAGCTGTCCTTAGAGGAACGCATGGCTTGCGGTATCGGTGCATGTCTGGCCTGTGTATGTAAAACTGCGAAGAAGGACGAACACTCACAGGTAAATAATACAAGAATTTGCAAAGAGGGTCCGGTATTTTATGCAGAGGATATCGAACTGTAGGAGGGAATGAAAATGAATCTTTCGGTTAATATTGCAGGAGTTACATTAAAAAATCCGGTAACGGTTGCATCCGGTACGTTTGGTTCCGGTATGGAATACGGTGAATTTGTTGATTTGAATCGTTTGGGTGCGGTAACGACAAAGGGAGTTGCCAATGTTCCGTGGCCGGGAAATCCGACACCGCGTATTGCGGAAACCTGTGGCGGAATGATGAATGCCATTGGATTACAGAATCCGGGTCTGGCGACATTTAAGGAAAGAGATTTGAAGTTCCTTGCAGATTACGATACCAGAATTATTGTAAATGTATGTGGACGCTCTAAGGAAGATTACGTTGATGCCGTACAACAGTTGGCGGATACGAATGCGGATTTGCTGGAGATAAATATTTCCTGCCCTAACGTGAAGGAGGGAGGAATTGCATTCGGTCAGAACCCTAAGATGGCGGAAGAGATAACAGCAGCGGTAAAAAAGTATGCAAAGCAGCCGGTGATTATGAAGCTTTCTCCGAACGTAACGGATATTACCGAAATGGCACGTGCGGTAGAGGCAGGCGGGGCGGATGCTGTATCATTAATTAATACGCTTACCGGTATGAAAATCGATGTGGAGCGCAGAACGTTTGCCGTCGCCAATAAAACAGGCGGACTTTCGGGTCCGGCAATTAAGCCGGTAGCGGTACGCATGGTATATCAGGTGGCGAATGCCGTCAGCTTACCGATTATCGGAATGGGGGGGATTCGTACGGCAGAGGATGCATTGGAATTCCTGATGGTCGGTGCCAGTGCAGTGGCGGTCGGTACTGCAAATTTTGTGAATCCGCATACGACAACAGAAGTGATTGATGGAATAACTGCCTATATGGAACGTCATGGAATTACTGATATTAATGATTTAATCGGATGCGTAAAATAAATCAGAACAAGGAGGAGATTCGTGTGAGAAACAGAACAATATTACTGGCAGCTCTTATTTGCACTTTTCTGTTTGGTGCCTGTGGAGGAAACTCCGGAAAGGGCAGTGGGGAGAATGAAGTACCGGATGATACGTCAAAGATTACCTCTACGGTTGCTCCGGAACCGACCGCTACGCCGGCACCGACTGCAACAGCTACGCCGAAGCCGACTGCCACACCGGTACCGACAGCGACACCGTTACCAAAATGTGAACCGCTTTATGTTGATTTTAAAGATGGCAATTCCAATGGAAGTATTTGTGAAATCGCAAACGGCTGGTCTAACGGGAGTATGTTTAATGTAACATGGCGTAAGAACAATTGTACCTTTACCGGAGATAAGATGCAGTTAAGCATTGATACGGATAATGGCAATCTTCCGTATTCCGGAGGCGAGTATCGTACAAGAAAATTTTATGGCTACGGAAGATATGAGGTATCTATGAAGGCGATAAAAAATGATGGTGTAGTGTCTTCTTTCTTTACCTATACCGGTCCGACAGACAAGAATCCATGGGATGAAATCGACATTGAGATTTTAGGTAAGGATACGACCCGGGTACAGTTCAATTATTATACCAATGGCAGAGGAAAGCATGAACATATGCATGACCTTGGGTTTGATGCATCGGAGGAGTTTCACACGTATGCATTTGAGTGGTACGAGGATAAAATTGTCTGGTTTGTTGACGGAGAGGAAGTATATACTGCGACAAGCACGATTCCGACACATAGAGGAAAAATTATGATGAATGCATGGTGTGGAAAGGGTGTTGATTCATGGCTGAAGCCGTTTGATGATACTAATTTGCCGCTTGTAGCAGAGTATGAATGGTTCTCCTATACACCATTTGAAGAGTAGGAAAGTGGAATTGTGAATGAAGTGCACGCCCGGTGTGAGACGAAATCGCATCGGTGTGCACTTTTTTGTTGAGAAGAAGATTTTTTCGGAAGAATCTTGACAGGATATTCCGTCTATAGTATAATCAAAAAAAGGTAATATATTACATATTTTGAAAGGAGGAGAAATGGAGAAGAAACAACAGGCGAATACACCACGGGATGTTGTGCAGGAGATGGATAGTCGCTACGCATTGTTTGGACTTTTGTTTGCATTTCAGAACCGGTTACAGACCATTGGCGATACATTTTATGAAGAGATTACCAGTAAGCAGTTTTTCTTGCTCGCATGTTTGAATCTGTTTCAAGGAAGCTCACCTACTGTACAGGAACTGGCTCAGGTAATGGGAAGTTCTCATCAGAATGTCAAACAGATATTGCTTAAGTTGGAACAAAAGGGGATTATAATATTGGAAGCAGATAAAAATGACCGGAGAAAGCTTCGTATTACACTCACGGAGTATGCCGGACAGTTAGCAGAGAAATACAGGCGGCGTGAAGAGCAATTTATGACGGGACTTTTTGAAGGAGTGTCGGAGGAAGAAGCAAGAAGGACATTTTTGACGTTATCCAGATTAGAGAGTAATTTAATGCAGTTGCGCAATGTGCCGGAAACCGGGAGAGAACAAAATTGATATATGGCATAAAGTATGGTAATGAAAGGAGAAAGTGATATGAAAGCTGCAATTATTTATTATTCGCAGACAGGATTTACGAGGCAGTATGCCGGGTGGCTGGCAGAAGAAACCGGAGGAGAGTGTATACCGCTTGCAGAGGCGAAAAACAGGGATTTTTCCGCATATGATGTGATTGTATTCGGTAGCTGGTGTCACGCCGGTATGATTCGCAAGCTGAGCTGGTTTAAAGAGAAAATGCCGCAGTGGCAGGAAAAGAAAAAGATTGTGTTTGCAGTCGGTGCAACTCCTGAGGGAAGCCCTGAGATTGCAGAGGCTCTTCGTAAAAACTTCAATGATGAGGAGTGGGCAAAAGTGTCTGTATTTTATTGCCCGGGTGGACTTCGTTACGAGAATATGAAGTTTGGTTCGAAATTGATGATGAAGATGTTCTCCAATATGATGTCCAAGAAAGAGAATAAATCAGAGGATGAAAAAAGGATGGCAGAGATGATAACGAAGTCCTATGATATTTCCGACCGGAAGTACATATTGCCGGTAGTAGAATGCATACAAGAACTCTGAGGGGTAAGAGGTATAATAGATTTGTCTGAAAGTTTTTCTTGACAAGCCTTTTTGCCCGGTGTTATACTTGGAAAAAATGAAATGAGGCAGCTACGATGAATCAGGACAGTCAACTTGCAAAGTTGAATAGGGACGACGATAGGTAGCGCTTGTATCTGTGAAGTAGCATAGGTGCAGGCGCTCTTGGTGTTGTGCCTATGTGGAATAGTTGTTACGTGTGAAGAGCCACATAAGGTAGAGTATAGTTTTCTACGTTATGTGGCTCTTAGTCTTTTGAAAGGGGGCGATGGTATGGGACAGAGAGACGATGTCCTTACGGATGACCGGGAGGAGCTAATGAATTCGTTGCTTTGACCGGCTGTGTCTGCGCTATGGCACGGTACGGTCCGTAAAGAGGATAGCGCAGAAAAGAGGACAGAATTATGATAAAGATAATAAATGGTGAAAGAAAAGAAACGACAGTGTTACCGGAGAATTTAAAGGAGCATATCGGAGAACAGATACAAATTCACGGTAGTATCTATAAAATTCGTAAAATGCGGGGCTTTGCGTTTGTACTGCTGCGAACGGCAAGGCAGGTAGTGCAGTGTATCTATTCGGAGGAGCAGGCAAAGTTTCTTTTGGAAGAATTGCAGGAGGAAAGCTGTGTGAAGCTTTCTGCGGAGGTGGCAGCAGAAGAAAGATCCCGAACCGGCTATGAGCTGCGTCTGATTTCGGTGGAAGTGCTGTCAAAGCCGGAGGAAGAGAGCCCGATTGTGATTAATAACAAGCTGGTGGACACATCTTTGGAAAACTTGTTACAATATCGTCCGATTACCCTTCGAAATGAGAAGGAGCGTGCCATTTTTAAAATACAGGAGGGAATTACATTCGGTATTCGAAAGTTTATGCGGGAAAATCGTTTTACGGAAATTCATACTCCTAAGATTGTATATTCCGGTGCAGAAGGAGGAGCTAATATTTTCCGTGTCGCGTATTTCGGAAGGGAAGCCTATCTGGCACAGAGTCCTCAGTTTTACAAACAGATGATGGTCGGTGTGTACGAGCGTGTATTTGAAATTGCACCGGTGTTCCGGGCAGAGAAGCATGATACTTCAAGACATCTGAATGAGTATACCAGTGTGGACTTTGAAATGGGCTATATCGACAGCTTTGAGGAAATCATGCAGACAGAGACAGCGATGCTGCGTGCCGTGATGGAGTATTTGGAAGCTTATTACACACCGGAACTGGAGCTGCTTTCCGTGAAGCTTCCGAAAGTAGAGGGGATTCCGGTGATTCGGTTTGCAAAAGCAAAGGAGCTGGTGGCAAAGGAGTACCGTCGGGAAATTAAGGACTATGACGACTTTGAACCGGAGGAGGAGAGACTTCTTTGCGAGATTATAGAGAAAAAGACCGGAAGCGAGTTTGTATTTGTTACCCATTATCCGAGTAAGAAGCGTCCGTTTTATGCAATGGAGAGTGCCCAAAATCCGGAAGAAACGGAAAGTTTCGATCTTTTATTCCGGGGACTTGAGATTACGACAGGAGGACAACGCATCCATTCTTACAGAGAGCAGCTGGAGAAGATGAAAAAGAGAGGAATGAACGTAGAGCTGTTTGAAAGCTACCTTATGATGCACAAATACGGGATGCCTCCGCACGGTGGACTGGGACTCGGACTGGAACGTTTCACAAGCAGGCTTTTAGGGCAGGAAAATGTGCGCAGGGCAACTCTTTTTCCGAGAGATACGGGAAGGCTGGAGCCGTAAGGGGCATGAAATAAACAACACAAACAAAGGCAAATCCGGTATAGCAATCTTGCGTAAGAAATGGTATAATGGTTATATAACAGAGCTGAAACCATTACTTGAGAAAAGGAGGTGTACCATGAATAATCAGGAAGCAATGAGAATGATTCTGGCGGGAATAAATCAAAATGAATATGAACGTCAGCTGGAACGATGCGTTGCACTGGGCTGTGAAGAAGCCTTTTTGAGGGAGAATGGATTTGATGAGACACAGCTTGCGGAAATCAGGAAAGGTCTGGAAGAGGGGATTGATATCAAGCGATATGCAAATCCTGAGTATCCGTGGTTTTTAATGGAAACAATCAGGGAGGGGCTGCTTCTCCATGTACCGACGGATGAATATATTAAAATATATGACTGGCAGCAGCTGCAGGAAATCATTGAAGGATGCCGGGATGGTCTGGAGGTGAGCGTTTATCTGAATCCGGAGTTAGACGCCTCTTCAATGAAAGAAATTCGACTTTCGCTTGCAGAGGGACTTCCGATTGAACCTTATGCAAAGCCGGTGTTTGATTATATGCAGCTGCACCAGATTAGACGTGGTTTGCAGGACAATCTTCCGGTGGAAATATTTGCACAGCCGGAGCTGGATTGCGTCATAATGCGTGAAATCCGAAAAGGGCTGGAGTTTCAGGTGGATGTACTCTGGCTTGCAAAGATGGGGTATTCGGGTGAGATTATGCGAGAATACCGGCGAGGAAAGCAAATAGGTGTCGATTTGACAAAATACATAGCAGAAGGCTACGATGCACAACAGCTTGCGGTGATTAAGGATGCATTGGTAAATAAGGTTAAAATAGAACCGTATCTTTCCTTACGGCTGTTTGGAACACAGATTGAGCAGATTGTAATCGGATTAAAAAAGAGAATTCCGGTAGAATCTTATGCCAAGGTGGAATTCAACTGGCGTCAGATGCAGGAAATCAGGTACGGACTGGAACAGGGATTTGATACATCTCTTTACACGGATCCTCTTTTTTCGGCAGAGCAAATGAAAGAAATCCGCCTCGGTTTGGAACAGGGAATAGATGTCACTGTGTATGCAAACTATCGTTTTACAGCAGAACGAATGCATGCAATTCGGACCGGGAGCGGGACAGAGACTTCGGAACATTGGATGGAACGTTATCTGACGGAGGAAGAACGCAATAATTTCGAGGAGGATCAGACAGAACAGATTATTCTTGGCCTTGGGGCAGGTCTTGATGTCAATCTGTATGCAGATTCGAGATTCTCCGCAAAACAGATGGAACAAATCAGGCTTGCGCTGGAGGAGCATATCGATGCGGCTCCGCTTGCAATGCACTGCCTGAGACCGAGGGAAATGAAAGAAATCAGAGAATACCTAAAGAAACGGAAAATGTGTGACATATAATGTTACGTTTTCAGACAGGGGGTATCATGGCAGAGGATAATATACCGGAAGTAGTAGGATTCAATAAGAGCAGAGCCTTTCAGATTCGTGTTTCGGACGATTGTATGTCTGCGTGGGTACGTCAGGAGCCATTGCCGGACGGCAGTCAGCCAAGTGCGGAGGACCTTCGGAATGCACTGAGAGAAGCGGGAATCAGTCAGGGAATACTGACAGAAAATCTGAATAAGATAGTAACCGGCCGTTTGTATTATACAGAGTATCAGGTCGCATGCGGAAGAGCAGCGGTGGACGGGGAGGACGGATGGTTTGAGTTTCTCGTGGATACACAGGCAAAGGGAAAGCCGGTTGAACTGCCGGATGGAACGGTAGACTATGCGAATATGGAGTTATTTGTTCCGGTAAGCAAGGGTCAGCTTTTGGTCCGTTATCACGCTGCCACAGCCGGGAGCTTCGGTTTTTTGATAACCGGAAAGTTAATCAGTCCGAAGAGAGGAAAGGATTTACCCCAGATGAAGGGGAAGGGCTTTGAGCTTTCCGAGGATAAAAAAGAATATCGCGCTGCTTTTGACGGATGTATCAACTATAAAGACGACGAACTTACAATTTCCAGTGTGTTTACTGTCCCGGGAAATCTTGATATGACGGTCGGACATGTCCGGTTCTCGGGAGATGTAGAGATAAAGGGGGATGTTTCCCGTGGAATGAAGATAGAAGCAGGAGGCTCCGTAGTAATCGGAGGGCATGTAAGTTCTGCGTCAATTGTTGCAGGGGAGAATGTGATTCTGAAAGGCGGTATGCAGGGAGAAAGCGTTGGTACAATCAAAGCAGGAGGGACGGTAGAAGGAAAGTTTATTGAAGAGTCTATCGTGGAATGCGGCGGTGATTTTAAGGCAAATTATATTCTGAACTGTAAGCTGACGGCGATGGGAAAGGTGCTTATCTCCGGCAGAAAAGGAGCAATTATTGGCGGAAGTGTTCAGGGAATGCAGGGAATTTCCGCAGCTGAGCTGGGAAATGATGCACAAATTGAGACCAAGCTGATTGCGGGACCGGGAGATTAAATAAACGACAGGTTAATTGAGATGAAGAAGATTTTAAGGAAAACAGACGAGGAAATCAATATGCTGCAGAAGGGCAAGCAGCAGCTTGAGAACGCATCGCCGCAGGTCAAAGAGAAAAACAAGCTGTTATATGATAAAACAGTACAAGCACTTACAATTAAACTGGCGGAACATGAAGAGGCGCTGGCTCGTGAGCATTATTATTCAGAACAGCTTCTGACATCCCAGAAAGCACGTATTTCTGCCAGTGGTGATGTTTTTCCCGGAGTTCTTGCAAAGGTTGCGCTGAAAACGATTTCGATTGAGAGTAAAATGCACAATGTCAGTGTGATTTATTTAGATGAACGTGCTGTCGTTATTCAGAATTTTTAAGAGGAGGGTCGGCTTGTGAAAGAAAATCAAAAGACTATAGAAACAATATTGGTGCTAATCGAATACCTCCGTTCAGAGAAAATACATCATAGTCGCAGAGTTAGTGAATTCACTAAGATTATTTTAAAGGAAGCGGTCGGAACTTTTCAGGAAATATCACTTACAGAGCAGGAACAGGAATGTATCGTGTCTTGTGCACTGCTTCATGATATGGGAGAAAATGCACTGCCGGATTGTGTATTATATCAGAGCGGCAAACTGACAGATAAGGAGCAGGAATTATACCGTACGCATCCTCTTCGCGGGGAGGAAATGGCAGGAATGCTTTCCCTTATTCTGGACAAGAGATATGTGGATTGTCTGAAAAATATCTGCAGATATCATCACGAGCGCTATGACGGCGGAGGATATCCGGACCGGCTTTCCGGTGAAGAAATACCGTTCGAGGCACAGATTGTCGGGCTTGCAGAGGCGTTTGACGAGATGATTAGTGAACATCTTTATAAGCACGCATATTCATGTGACGAGGCATATAGTCGAATTATTCACGGAGAGTGCGGTATCTTTTCTTCTCGTCTGATTGGCTGCTTCATCCGAGTGAAAAATGAACTGGAGCAGGCGATTGAAGATATGAAGAGTCCTTCTTAGGGGAAGGCTTTAGATTTGAATCAAAGAAAGCAGTAGAAAGGTTGTTTAACGAAAAAAGGAGATAATGTAGCATGAAGCATTCTTTAAAAATATCATCTGAGGCAGCCCGCAAGATTAATCCTGACATGATAGGATTGTTCTTTGAAGATATTAACTTTGCGGCAGACGGAGGGCTGTATGCGGAGCTGATTGAAAACAGATCGTTTGAGGCTGTAAAGAGCTGCGGAGGTTCGCATAATTACGTATTGCAGGGAGACTATTTATATGCATGGTCCGCAAAGGACACAGACGGAGTACTCGAAGTCAGTGAAAACAGTCCGGTTTGTGAAAAGAATCCGCACTATGCACGCTTTACGGCAAAGAAGGCGGGAGCCGGTTTTGTAAATAAGGCTTATGATGGTATTTTGTTACGGAACAATGTGACCTATAAGGTTTCCTTTTATGCAAGAGAGGTTGATTACCTGAAAGGCAATATTGAGATTGCTATAACAAAGGATGGAGGGAAGCTTGCATCCGCTACGGTTGCATTTACTCCTGCACAGCCGGAAAATCCGAACGGCTATGATGCTATGGTAGGGAATTGTGCAAATAAAGAATGGATTAAGTATGAGACAGAGCTTACTGCTGACATTGCAGAAGCTGCGGTGTCAGGCTGTGCGTTTGAACTCAGTCTTTCCGAGGCCGGTTGCATGGAGTTTGATATGATTTCCGTGATTCCGTCTGATGCAGTAGCCGGAATCTTCCGAAAGGATTTGTTTGAGGCACTTGCCGCACTTCATCCGGGGTTCTTACGCTTCCCGGGAGGCTGTATTGTGGAGGGTACGAGTCTGATGCGCAGATATCGCTGGAAGGATACTGTGGGTCCGCTTGAGCAGCGAAAAATTAATACAAATTTATGGGCAACCCAGGGCGGTAATACGCTGTTTTCCTGGGAGATGCAGGACAGCCACTATATGCAGAGCTATGGAATCGGTTTTTATGAGTACTTCCTTCTTTGCGAATTGCTTTCTGATGAAAAGAGAACCTGTATTCCTCTGCCGGTACTGAATATCGGTGTTGCCTGTCAGTTCCGCTCGTATGAGACGGTACCGGTAGGAACTGCGGAATTTGATGAATACATACAGGATGCACTGGATTTAATTGAGTTTGCAAACGGACCGGTGACGAGCAAATTTGGTGCATTGCGTGCGAGCATGGGGCATCCGGAAAGCTTTCATCTGACACTTCTTGCTATAGGAAACGAGCAGTGGAATTCCCGTCATGTTGATTTGAATGAACGTTACACTGCATTTGAACAGGCGATTCATGCAAAGTATCCGGAAATCAATTGTCTGGGGACGGCAGGACCGTTTGTCAAGGAGCCGCTTTATGAAAAGGCCTGGGAGTTTTACCGCAGTGAATGTAAGACAAATACGAAGTTTACGTATGCGGTGGATGAGCACTATTATGTCGCACCGCAGTGGTTGTATGACAATGTAGATTTCTATGACGCGTATCCGCGAGATATTTCTGTGTTTGCGGGGGAATATGCGGGGCATGATGCGAATTTAAATAACTCTTTTGAGGCAGCTCTCGCAGAGGCTGCAATGTTAACCGGTATGGAGCGAAACGGTGATGTAGTGAAGCATGCTTCGTATGCTCCGTTGTTTAATCGTATCGGACATACCCAGTGGACGCCGGATATGATCTGGTTTGATGAGGAAAAGGTTATTCTTACGCCAAGCTATTATGTGCAGAAACTGTTTTCGGAGAACGCCGGCGAATATGCTCTTGACCTTTCCGGACAGGAGAAGAAATTAAAAGAGGATAAGTTATATGTATCTCTTGTAAAGCTTGGGACAAAGAGAATTCTGAAAGTAGTAAATGCAAAGAATGAAGCGCAGACACTTTCCCTTACGGATGCATCCGGAGTTTCATTGCAGGAAGAGGCAAAACTTACGGTTCTTACAGGTACAAAGCCGTTTGTCGAGGCTGTGGCGACGAATGCAATTGATCCAAATGGTCCGAATAAGGCAATTGCGTCTTCCGTTATGACAAACCGGGAGCTTTGTGAAGCAAGATGGCCGGAGGAAATCTCAGTAGAGACATCCTGCACGAAATTGCAAGGGACTCTTTCGCTTCCGGCGATGAGTCTTACTGTGGTAGTATTTTAGAAAGTTGAGTAGAGTTGACAGATGAGCAGAAAAAAAGAATGGATTATTATTGGTGCAGTGGTACTGGTCGCATTAATCACAATAGTTTTGATGATTTGCATTCCGAAAGGGGGCACCAAGATTGTTGTAAGCTGTGGAGGACAGTTGTACGGGGTCTATGATTTGGAGAAGGACCAGACGATTCCGATTGAGACGAAAGAGGGAAAGAATACGTTAAAGATTGAAGGCGGAAAGGCGTGGATGCTGGAGGCTGACTGCCCGGATCAGATATGTACATTAATGTATCCTCTGGCGGAGGATGCACCGGGGATTATTGTCTGCCTGCCTCATGAGCTGATTGTTGAGATAAGAGAAAAATAGAAAGCAGGCAGGATGTTATTCTAACGTCGGAAGCCGTTTCACAATAAAGCCGCAGAGCAGGCCGATAACTGCACCTGCAACGACGCCGGAAATGCAAAGGAACGGAAAATACCAGAATACGCTTGCATTTTCCACGATACATGCTGCAACCAGTAATTGGCCGACGTTGTGCGCAATTCCGCCGAACACGCTGACAAACCGGATACTGAAAGAGCCTTTCTTTTTTAGAAGAAGCATGATAAGAAAACTTAACATTCCGCCGGCAGCGGAATAGAGAAGGGAGAAAAGGTTTCCAAAGGTGAAGCTTACAAGAAGAATACGAAGCATATTCAGACAAAAAGCATCTTTGCTGCCGAGTTTGTAGAGTGCGATGAGAACAACGAGATTGCTCAGACCGAGCTTCATGCCGGGAATTGCAAAAAAGTACGGAATTCTGGCCTCCAGCCAGGACAGAACAAAAGCGACGGCAATCAGCATACCGCGCAGAGCAATTCGATGTGCAAGCGATTTCTTCATGGGAGCTCCTTTTTACAAATTAATTTTATTTGCTTTTTTATCAGCCATATTGTACCATAAGGTGTTATGGTAAATCAATTGCTTCGATTGAAAATATCCATGAAAAACGATGATGATTATAACAGTAACCTGAATTATTCACGGAACAGTATCTGAACGGATAACTGTGCCATGAATCTAAAAATTGATCCATGCAGCCATAACCTCAC
>JAQXOR010000028.1 GCA_029099805.1 Lachnospiraceae bacterium | reverse complement strand
TAAGCGTGTATCCGCGGTACATTGCAAGAATTTTCCGTCTGGGAATGCCAAATATATTAATGCAATCGGCATACACCTTTTACATACTCGGACTGAATCTGATTTTATCTACCTTTTCCGACCAGGCAGTAACCACACTCGGCCTGTATTATAAATGGCAATCCTTTTTCTTTATTCCTCTGGGTGCCATGCAGACCTGCATTGTACCGATTGTCAGCTATAACTATGCCGCAGGGAATATAGAGCGCTGCCGAAAAACACTAAAGGCTGCAATCTGCTTCGGACTTGCGCTTATGGCAGTGGGAACCCTTTGCTTTGTTTCTATCCCGACACAGATGCTGCGTGTATTTACCTCGGATGCCTTGGTAATCGAAATCGGACGTGTCGGTTTCCGCTTTGTGGGAGTCAGCTTCATTCCGATGGTGATTTCCCTGACCTTCCCGGTCTTTTTCCAGGCAATCGGGTCCGGTCTGAAAAGCTCTGTTCTGACCATTGTACGCACCGTTGTACTGTTTGTCCCATTAGGCTTTCTGTTCTCCCGCTTTGGTCTGGACCGGTTCTGGTTTACCTTTCCGGTGACAGAGGTACTTACCAGTCTGGTCGGGGTAATCTTTTACAGGCAGTTTGTACGAAACCACTGTTAATTCGGAATCCGCTTTGCTTCTTCCTCATGTAGGGCCGGCGCACCACACAAAAAAGAGAAAGAGTTGCCGAGAATACTTGCATTTTCGGCAACTCTTTTATCTTTTTATCCCCGCAGGGCTTGTAGCCTATTCAAACTCTATCGTCGCTACCGGCTTCTTCGTTACCTCATACACAACTCGGTTGATACTCGGAACTTCCGCGGTTATTCTGTCTGCAATTCTCTCTAAGACATCATAGCTGATTCGTTCAATCGTAGCAGTCATTGCATCTACGGTATTTACGGCACGGATAACACACATATACCCCATGCTGCGGCCGTTGTCGCGTACACCAACTGCCTTGAAATCCGGGATGACGGTGAAGTACTGCCATACGGTCTTATCCAGACCTGCCTTTGCGAATTCATCACGCAAGATTGCATCGGATTCACGAAGGGCGGCAAGACGCTCACGGGTAATCGCACCGAGACATCTTACGCCAAGTCCCGGACCCGGGAACGGCTGACGGTATACCATCTCACGCGGTAATCCAAGCTCGATACCGCAGGCACGAACCTCGTCCTTAAAGAGCTGCTTTAACGGCTCCACAAGCTCAAACTGTAAATCCTCCGGCAGTCCGCCTACGTTGTGGTGAGATTTTACACACTTAGCGGTCTTTGTACCGGATTCAATGATATCCGGGTAAATCGTACCCTGTCCTAAGAAATCAATTCCCTCAAGCTTACGTGCCTCTTCTTCGAATACACGGATGAACTCGCTACCGATAATCTTTCTCTTCTGCTCCGGATCTGCAACACCGGCAAGCTTGTCTAAGAAGCGGTCCGTTGCATCTACATATACAAGATTTGCCTTTAACTCATCACGGAAAACCTTAATCACGCTCTCAGACTCGTTCTTACGCATCAGACCGTGGTTTACATGTACACAGGTCAGCTGGGCGCCGATTGCTTTAATCAACATGGCTGCCACTACGGAGGAATCCACGCCGCCGGAAAGTGCAAGGAGCACCTTTTTGTCACCGACCTGCTTACGAATCAGCTCTATCTGGTCAGCCACAAAATTTTTCATGTTCCAGTTTGCTTCTGCCTTACACGTATCAAATAAGAAAGCCTTTAATACCTCCGTGTCCGGAATGGTATCATACTTTGTCTCACACTTTGCGGACGGACAGTCAATGGAAATCACCGGTAAGCCGATGCTGTAAATCTCATCACTTACCTTTACCTCTACGCCGTCAACAACGCGGTTCACACCACCGTTCAAAATAATACCCTTTACATTATCCAGCGCCTTTAACTCAGCCGCGGTAATATCATGCGGATGAATCTCGCTGTATACCCCAAGGTCACGGATAGCACGGGCAAGTACGGTATTTTCGGTGCTGCCAAGATCTAATATTACAATCATATCCTGTTTCATAAGTGCCGCTCCTTTTCCAATTAGTCGGTATAATTATCGAAGTAACCCTGTACAAGAACGACCGGAGTACCCTTATCGCCGGAACCACTGGTCAAGTCACATAAGGAACCAATCAGGTCTGTCAGCTGTCTCGGAGTAGTTCCCTGGGAAGCCATATTACCGACAAGATTTCCGTCCTTTGCCTTAATGCTGTTTTCGATTGCAGCCTTTAATTCCGCACCGCTTAAGTTCTTAAAATCATTGTCTGCAAGATACTTTAACTTTAATTCATTCGGAGTACCGACAAGACCGGAGGTAAATGCCGGAGAAACTACCGGGTCAGCCAGCTCCCAAATCTTACCCTGCGGATCCTTAAACGCACCGTCACCGTATACCATAACCTCAACATGCTTTCCTGTCTTTGTGAGAATCTGACTCTGGATAGTTTCAACCAGACCCTGACACTCCTGCGGGAATAACTTCACCTTATCCTCTGTTGCTTTATTGGAACCGAGTAAACCGTATTTAGAGTTAAAGCCGCTGCCGTTTACGGAAGCCGTCATAATATCGTCCAAGCCACAAACGACCTTTGCTCCTGCAGCCTTTAAGATACGCTTTGTACGGACTCTTGTATGAATATCACAGGTCAGCACGCAATCGGTATAATCCAAAATTGCCTTTGCCTGGTTTGCAAAGATAACCTCTACCTCTGCGCCTGCTTCCTTAATGATGTTTGCATAATAATCGACATAATCTACACCGGTGAACTCATGCTTATTCTCTCCGAACAATTCACGATACTTTGCAAGGGTAAGTACATCACTGTATGGATTGATACCCTTCTCATCCAGCTGGTCATAGGTCAGGAGTGCATTACCGACCTCATCACTCGGATAGCTTAACATAAGAACAACCTTCTTTGCCCCCATGGCAATACCCTTTAAGCAGATGGCAAAACGATTGCGGGACAAAATCGGGAAGATAACGCCGATGGTCTCTCCACCAAGCTTTGCCTTCACATCTGCAGCAATATCCTGCACGGTTGCATAATTGCCCTGTGCTCTTGCCACAATGGACTCGGTAATAGAGATAACATCCTTATCTCTCAACGCAAAGCCCTCGGACTCAGCCGCGCCAAGTACGCTTTCCACAACAATATTCGCAAGGTCATCTCCCTCGCGGATAATCGGACAACGCACACCTCTTGAAACAGTACCTACTCGTCTTTCCATCTGAACTACCTCTGCTTTCCATCTTTAATAGGCTAAAATGAATACATGAATACAAGCCTTGACAATATTACGATTTATTATAACTCAATTTTTAACGGCTGACAAGAGTTTTTTGCAGAGCAAAATTTATTTCATTTCACCTTTCATTCATGAATTACAAGGCGCGGCACTTCCCATATTCCTGTTTCGGAAATTTTTCGAACCGTATAGCACAGAGGTGCAAATCACGCAAGCACTTTCTATTTCTCCCGTCCCACTCATACGTTATATTACACCCGTTTACATTACATTTCCAATATATTTTATGTTGGCTGTTCTGTCTTTGTAAGCTGCCTGTATGTCATTGCAATCACAAAGGCGGACGCAACTGCCGTCAGGGCATCCGACACAGGCATGGAATAAAGTACGCCGTCCAGTCCGAAAAATCGAGGTAACAGCAATGCAAACCCTACACCAAAAACAATTTCACGAATCATTGAAAGCGCCGTGGACGCCATTGCTTTTCCCATCGCCTGCAGGAAGATGAACGCCGCTTTATTGATACATGCCAGAATCACCATGCACAGGTAAACACGAAACGCCTTTATTGCAAATTCGGTATAATAGACGCTTTCATTTGCCGCACCAAAAATAGCAATCAGCTGCTTTGGCATAAACTCAACAATCAAAAAAGCAACCGCTCCCACCGCTGCCTCGCAGGCTAACAGCAGCGAAAACAGCTTTTTCACTCTTTGCCTCAGTCCGGCACCCATATTGTAGCCCACAATCGGGATACAGCCCGCAGCCATACCGACGACAATCGAAATGACAATCTGGAAAAACTTCATTACGATTCCCACGACCGCCATCGGAATCTGTGCATACTGCTCCTGACCGAAAACAGCGTCCTTTGCTCCGTAGCGCTGCAACATATTATTAATAGCCGCCATTGCCGCCACAAGTGAAATCTGAGAAAGGAAACTGCAAATACCAAGTAGTAACATCCGTCCGGAAATCCGCCAATTCATCCGGAATTCTGCCATTGAGAGCTTTAATGTCTTCATATGAAGCAGATACCGGACCGCCAACAGGGCAGTCACCACCTGCCCGATTACCGTTGCAAGCGCAGCTCCCATCATCCCCAAACGAAAGCCAAAAATCATAAGCGGGTCAAGGATTATATTTACCATCGCCCCGGCAAGTGTGGAAACCATCGCGAACTTCGGACTGCCGTCCGCACGGATAATCGGATTCATTGCCTGACCGAACATATAAAACGGAATCCCCAGCGAAATATAAAAGAAATACTCTTTGGAATTCCGAAAGGTTTCCTCATTTACCGTGCCTCCGAACAGCGCAATAATCTGCTCCTGAAATGCAAGATAAATAATACACAAAACAATTCCGCTGACAATCGTCAGTACAATCGCATTGCCGACGCTGCGGTTTGCCTCCTCCGTCTTTCTTTTCCCCAAACTCAGGCTTACAAAAGCGCAGCAGCCGTCGCCGTTCATTACCGCAATCGCCAATGCGATTACCGTCAGCGGAAATACAACCGTATTCGCTGCATTTCCGTATGAACCGAGGTACTCCGCATTCGCAATAAAAATCTGGTCCACGATATTATAAAGTGCACCTACCAACAGCGAAATAATGCAAGGAATTGCATACTTCCGCATAAGGCCGCCAAGCCTCTCATCGGCAAGAAAAGCTTGATTCATTTGTTCCATTTCCATAACCTCCAAATTTTGTGTATCGTACAGGCCGGTGCTTTGCACCTTGCGCCCTCACCTCGTGACTTTGCCTGCACGAAAAAAATGCGTAGGCCCTAAATCTGGACTTACGCATCTTGCTGCTCGATGTTTGGATTATAACACAATATTTTTTGAAAATGCAAGCAGAAAATAATTTTCATAAATATCTTTAGCAAGTTTCATTTTTTCTAATTTTTTTAATTTTCCTCTTGACAAGCAGAGATATATGTGTTATATTACAACTAGAACAAGGAAGAGAAATTTAATCTCCCTCCCCGGGTTCGAAAATAACTTGTTGGCACGCATTGTCAAATAAAAAAGGAGGAATGACCTATGTTGCTGCCTAGTATTTTTGGAGAAAACCTGTTTGATGAGTGGATGGACTTTTCATTTCCTGACATTGACAAAGCCCTCTACGGGAAACATGCAAAGAACATGATGAAAACCGATGTAAAAGAGACCGATAAGGAATATGAAGTTTTCATCGACCTTCCGGGCTTCAAGAAAGATGAAGTCTCCGTTCAGCTGGAGAACGGTTACCTTACCATTCAGGCTGCGAAAGGCCTTGATAAGGAAGAGAAGGATAAGCACGGCAAATACCTTAGAAAGGAACGTTATGCCGGCGGCATGAGCCGTAGCTTTTATGTAGGAGATGCCGTAAAGAAGGAAGACATTCACGCGAAATTCGAAGACGGCATTTTGAAGCTTTCCATGCCGAAGGAAGAACCGAAGGCCATCGAAGGTAACAATCATTACATTTCCATTGAGGGTTAATGCCCCAAAAGCATAATGTAAGTAAGATAAAAAGGACGGGCTGCGCTCCCCTCGCGCGG
>JAQXOR010000027.1 GCA_029099805.1 Lachnospiraceae bacterium | reverse complement strand
AGGTCAACCGTATGGTAAACATCTGGAATCAGTATCAGTGCATGGTTACCTTCAATATGTCCCGTTCCGCTTCTTACTATGAATCCGGCATCGGCAGAGGCATGGGCTTCCGTGACTCCTGCCAGGACCTGCTCGGTTTCGTACATCTGATTCCGGATCGTGCAAGAGAGCGTATCATCGATATTGCTTCCACCCAGTTCCGGGACGGTAGCGCTTACCATCAGTACCAGCCTCTTACCAAGAAGGGGAATGCAGATATCGGCAGCGGCTTCAATGATGACCCGTTATGGCTCATTGCAGGAACCTCCGCATATGTCAGAGAGACCGGCGATATCTCCATCTTAAACGAGACTGTACCGTATGATAACGATATGTCCGTGGCAACGTCGTTAATGGAGCACTTAAAGCGTTCCCTGGACTACATTATCAATCACAAGGGGCCGCACAAGCTGCCGTTAATCGGTCGTGCTGACTGGAATGACTGTCTCAACTTAAACTGCTTCTCCGAGCATCCGGGAGAATCCTTCCAGACCTTTGGTCCGAGCGAGGGGCCGGTAGCAGAGTCTGTTTTCATTGCCGGTATGTTTGTTAAATACGGAGAAGAGTATGCCGAACTCGCCGAGCTTTTAGGTGATACCGCAGAGGCAGAGCGTGCCCGCAAGGAAGTAAAGGCCATGTATGACGCGATCCTCGCAGATGGCTGGGACGGTGAATGGTTTGTACGTGCTTACGACGCTTACAGCAATAAAGTCGGTTCCAAGGAATGCGAAGAAGGTCAGATTTTCATCGAGCCGCAGGGCTTCTGTGTACTTGCAGGCGTCGGTGTAAAGGAAGGTCTTGCAGAAAAAGCACTCAATTCCGTAAAAGAAAGACTCGATACTAAGTACGGCGTTATGATTTTACAGCCGGCTTATACCAAATATCACTTAGAGCTTGGCGAAATCACCTCCTACCCGCCGGGATACAAGGAAAATGCAGGTATCTTCTGTCACAACAATCCTTGGGTTTCTATCGCAGAGACTGTAATCGGCAGAGGTGACCGTGCATTTGAGATTTACCGTAAGACCTGTCCGGCTTATGTAGAAGATATCAGTGAAATTCACCGTACCGAGCCGTATGTATACTCCCAGATGGTAGCAGGCCGTGATGCTAAGTTCCACGGCGAGGCAAAGAACAGCTGGCTTACCGGTACCGCAGCATGGACTTTTGTAAACATCTCCCAGTACATTTTAGGTGTTTACCCGACTCACACCGGTCTTAGTATCAATCCTTGCGTACCAAAGGATTTCGGTGATTTCACTTTGACCAGATCTTTCCGTGAGGGCACTTATTACATCACGGTAAAGAATCCGCAGAACGTGGAAAAGGGTGTTGTTTCCCTTGTGGTTGACGGCACTCCGGTAAACGGTCACATCATTCCTTACGAAAAGGGAAAGACGGAATACCACGTTACTGTTACGATGGGCTGATTGCTCCATCCCCCACTTACGCAATTATCAATTTTTTGTTCAATCATTCCTTTCTTTCTCAAAACAGCCTCCGGTACTCCGGAGGCTGTTTTACGTTTGTCATAATGCAAACCATTCCTTCATTGTATGTAGCACTTTCACCAGTTCATCCTCGGTAATCACATACGGAACCATCGCATAGAGATACTTCAGAAAAGGTCTGCTGAATACCCCTCTCTCATACGCATACTGCTGATACCCCTTTAATGTACCGGCATCCTTTACCTCTACGCAGACACAGCCCCCCATAATCCTTACTTCCTTAATCCGTTCATCTGAAAAGCCTTCCATCTCCCGCCTGGTAATTTCCTCTATCCTGCGGATTCTGTCCATATAGGCACCTTTTTCAAAGAGTTCGATAGATTTTAGTGCTACACTGCATGCCAGAGCATTTCCCATAAAGGTAGGTCCGTGCATCAGGGCGTGCTGCGGATTACTGTCGTAAAAGCCCTCAAACACCTTCTTACGGGCAACCGTTACCGCATGTCCGATATACCCTCCGGTCAGTGCTTTTCCCAGTACCAGGATATCCGGCAGAACAAGATCTGCCACAAACCGGTGACCGGTACGTCCGAAACCGGTTGCCACTTCATCAAAAATTAGTAATACATCATACTTATCGCAAAGCTCTCTGGCACGTTTCAGAAAGGATACATCATACATTCGCATTCCGCCGGCTCCCTGAAGCAACGGCTCCACAATAAAGCAATTCAAACAATCATGATATTTCTCAAATACCTGCTCAAGCGCCTCTGTCTCTGTCGGAATATGTATCACATATTTACTTGGCCCATATGCCTTCAGAACAAAATGATAATCCTCATCATCCCCTGCTTCCATTGTCTTGAACGTATCTCCGTGATAGGCATGCTCCAGCGCCAGAATTGTCGTCCTTTGTTCCTCTCCACGGTTCATGTAATACTGCAGTGCCATTTTCAGCGCCACTTCCACAGCCACACTTCCGGAATCGGAGAAGAAGGAATAATCCAAATCACCCGGAAGAAATTCCTGAAGCTTTTCCGACAGCTTCTGCACCGGTTCATGGGTCAGTCCGCCTAACATTACATGGGAAAACTTCTCTGCCTGGGAAATAATCGCCTGATTCAGCTCCGGATGCTTATAGCCGTGGATTACACTCCACCAGGAGGATACCGAATCAATCAGCTTCTGATTTTCCGTATACAGATAAACACCATTTGCATCGATTATCTTATACGGTGTCTTCATCGTTTTCATCTGTTCATAAGGATACCATATCATCTTTCTTCTCCTCATTCATATAATGATTTCAATAACTCTGCCGAAATATTCAATTCCGTATCACCGTCCCGGACGCAGGCAACTACCTTCGCTCCGGTCAGATACTCGCACATTTTCAGATTATCCTCCTGCATCACATCGCCCGGGATAAAATGATTAAAAATAATTCCCTTCAAAGGAATGCCGTGCTCTTTCATATAAAACGCAGTCAGTCCGACACTGTTGATTGTACCAAGCCCGGCATCCGCTATTATCAGGCATCCTGTGTTGCACGCTTTTATTATATCCGGAAGCCAGATTTTGGCTTCATCAAAACAAATCGGGCATAATATCCCGCCGGAGCCTTCCATTGTAACATATTCATAACCGGAGCAGACCTTGCGATATCCTTCCAGTACAGTCTCCATCCGGACCGGATTTCCTTCCATTCTGGAAGCCAGATGCGGAGAAACCGCAGCTTCATAAACATACGGACTCATTTCCTCCAAGGACTGAGCAATTCCGGCTATCCGCTTCACATACGCAGCATCGCCCGGAATCAGTTTTCCATCCCGGTCCCGCGTATTTCCGCTCATAGCAGCTTTATAATAGGCGGCAGCTACTCCGCATTCCTTCAGTTTTTTTACAAGCAGGGCAGAAACATATGTCTTTCCGATATCAGTTCCCGTCCCCGTAATAAACAATGACTTACCCATTGATATACCTCACCTCATATCCCAGTTCCTTTAGCATCTGCTTGTCCGTCTCTACCGTAATTCCTGCCGTTGTCAGCATATCCCCCGAGATTGCCGCATTTGCACCTGACCTGAAACAGCTTCTGCCCTTATCAAGAAGCAGGCCGCGCCCTCCGGCAAGCCGGATGGCAGCATCCGGTAAAATAAAGCGGTACACTGCCACAACGCGGCAGATATCTTCCTCATTCAGTCTTTCATTATGTTCAAACGGTGTTCCGGGGATTGGATTCAGCAGGTTGACCGGCACGCTCTTAATCCCCAGCTCCCGTAAGGTAAGTGCCATATCTATCCGGTCCTCCGGCGTTTCTCCAAGCCCGATAATCCCGCCGCTGCATACCGTAAGCCCGGCTGCCCGGGCAGCACGAATCGCCCGGACCTTATCATCGAAGGTATGGGTTGAACAGACATATGGAAAAAAACGTCTTGAGGTTTCCAGATTATTATGTACCCGTGTCACCCCGGCTTCCTTCAGCTTACGGTACTGCTCCTCATTTAAAAGACCAAAGGAGATACAGACCGCAATGCCGGTCTCTTTCCGTATCTGCCGCACCGTATCACACATCCGGTTTACCTCCTCATCAGATAGCCTTTTTCCCGAGGTCACAATAGAATAACGAAGTACCCCCTGCTCCTCGTTCACTTTCGCCTGCGCTACGATTTTTTCCGTCGACAGCAGCGGATACTCCTCTGCACCGGTAGGATGATGTGCAGATTGTGCGCAGAACCGGCAGTTTTCCGAACAACGTCCGCTTTTTCCGTTGATAATCGTACAAATATCAAACCCGTCAGAGCAAAAATGTGCCCTGATTTCATCTGCCTTTGCACACAGCCTTGAGAGCGGCTCCTCATACAGCCGGACAGCCTCCTCTCTTGTAATCTGCCTTCCCTGCATAATCTCATTTCCTAAGTTCTCAACATTCATCTCCGTCACCTTTCTTCCCTGACTACAGGAATAAGCCTTTTACCCAGAACAGCCCCGACAATGCATAAAAGAATATCACCGGGAACCGCCAGCAAAAAGCAATATAAAAATAATGGCCACAGCCCAATAGGATTGTTCAGATAAAGATTACTGATAAAGTAATAATATGCCATTCCAAACAGATACACGATTCCCAGTCCGGCAAAATCAGCCGCAAGCAGCCGTCCATAGCCCGGTCTGCTCTTCTTTCCCGCAATGGTTCCCGTAACATAAGCGCCCGCCGCAAAGCCTATGATGTACCCAAAGCTCGGCTGAAAAATGTAACCGGGTCCGCCTCCCTGTGCAAAAATCGGCAATCCTGCCAGTCCAAGAAGAATATAGGCACAGACCGCAAGACAGCCCCGTTTTCCCCCAAGCAGAAGTCCTGCCAGCATGGTAAACAGATACTGCAAAGTAAAAGGCACGACAGGAACGGGAATCTTAATAAAAGCTCCCACGGCAATCAGAGCCACAAACATAGCGCATAAAATCATCGTCTTTGTCTTTCCGCTTCTCATATCATATCTCCTTTTATTATTTATTTAGGGAAATGCTGATTTCACCGGATGACAAATGCTCTGTCTGTCCATCTGTATACCGCACAACCAGACGACATTCCTCATCCACATCCAGTGCCACTGCACGCTTCCCTCCGCCGGCCGATACTACGGTGATTTCTTTTCCTGTCACCAGACACCTTGTCCGGTATTTTTCCACATAATCTACCTTTTCCCAAGAGACATAATAGTTCATAAAACAGTTTAAAAAGCCGGCCGCCAGAAAGTTTTTCCCATCATTTCGCCTCTCGTGGAATATTGTACCTGCAATCTGCTCGATTTCTTTCGGGAATCCCCCTTTTGGAGGATATACATTCATTCCTATTCCAAGCACCACATAATCCAGACTGCCGGTTTCCATATTAAAAGAGGCTTCTGTCAGAATTCCGCTGACTTTTCGGCCATCCATATAAATATCATTAACCCATTTAATCCATGCCTGTTTACCGGAAGCCTCCTCAATTGCCTCACAGGCTGCCACGGCTGCCATTGTTGTAAGCCTTATAGCCTGACTGGGTGTCATCCCCACAGGACGAAGCAGAAGGCTCATATAGATTCCCGTATCTTCCGGAGAGAAAAAGCTGCGTCCCAGCCGGCCTCTTCCTTTTGTCTGCGCACCGGCAATGACGGTATACCCTTCTGTCGCACCGGCATTGGCCTTTTCGCGAAGCAACGCATTTGTTGTCTCCACTTCAGGCAACACATTTAATTCCACTTCACTGCAGACAGGGCTCAGGTATTTCCGAATTCCCTGTACAGAAAGGATATCTGTCGTTACCGAAAGACTATATCCTTTATTCGGAACAGCCTCTATATCGTATCCTTCCTTCCGCAGACTGTTTACCGCCTTCCATACAGCAGTCCGTGAAACGGATAATTTCTCGGCAATCTCCTCTCCCGAAAAAAAGGCTCCCTTCTGCGATTCAAAAAGAAATAAAAGTTTTTCCTTCGTTCCCATCTTTTCACCTCCGCACGGAAAATAATACCATAGTTGTCGCCAATAGTCAACCTTTCATTAAATTATGGTTGACATTTATTTTAAAGTTACATTTAAACATCCTATTCGGCTATAAAGTAATCAAGTCCCGGAAATACATAAATTCATTCCCGGGACTTGATTATTTTATCCTTGTATCATGTCTCTACTGTATTCTTCCATAAATCTTATGCTTCTCCAAAGTAACTCCGTTCTGCCTTGCAAGCTCCGGTACCGTTACAAACCGATAACCCTTTTCCAGCAGTGTCGGAATCAGATACTCTACTGCCGTTGCCGTTGTCTCATATTGTTCATGCATAAGAACGACAGCGTTTTCTAATTCTCCGGCAGCATCTGCATCCATAATCCGTTTAATTATCACATCTGTCGGCTCGTCGGCCCAGTCCCTGCTGTCCACGGCGCAATGAATCATCGGGAAATCCACGGTAGCGAGAACCGTTTCGTTTGATGCGAGGTACGGAAGGCGCACCAACTTCGGAGTTACACCGATTGCCTTTTCTTCGACAGCCGTCGTTTTTTCCAGTTCCTCTTTTATCTCATCTACAGAACGCTCGGTCAGAAAGCAATGGGTAAAGGTATGGTTCCCCGCCTCACAGCCGATGCTCCTTGCGAACTGCATCTCCGGATAATTACTTTCGTTAATCTTTTGACCGACATAAAAGAAGGTGGCCTGTTGCCCGTATTTTTCAAGGGTATGTAGGATTCTCATAGCGGTACTATCTTCCTTATATTCAACCGGACCATCATCAAATGTGAATGCGACTAATTTCTTTTTCTCCATGACACAACTCCTCCAATTTATCATAATACTGGTATAACTTCTGTGTCCCGTTTTCAAGTAAATAGTAATGCTTAATATACGGAATCAGAAGTAATAAAAGCAGTAACAATAAAACTCCTGTCCAGGGAGCAAAATCTGTTACCACTAAAATAAACACTAATATTGTCATAAGTGCAAACAATGCTGTTACAATCAGATGAATCAGACGTTCGTGCTGAAAAAAACTGATTTGAACCAAAAGCTTTTCTTTTTCCCTTTTTAGGGTGTGTTGGAATTTTTCCTTTTCTTCTGTAGAATCCTCCAAAGCATCAAATTTCTTTACTTCTTTTTCCAGGTATTCTACCAGCTCTTTCGTCTTTATCAGATAATGTTTCATTCGTTCGCCCATAAAAAGCCTCCTGCTTATTCTTCCGGATACCGTTCCATCACCTGTAAAAATTCATCAAAATGTTTATCAAACAAATCGGTCAGCACCGGATCAAACTGTTTACCCGCCTGGGAAACAATTTCCGCACGGGCCGCCTCCGGCGTCCATGCCTCTTTATAACACCGTTTGCTGACCAGCGCATCAAAGACATCTGCGATTGCGACACACCTTGCATACAGACTAATCTCCTCCTGCTTCCGCTCTCCCAGATATCCCTTCCCGTCATACCGCTCGTGATGCTGCTGTGC
>JAQXOR010000026.1 GCA_029099805.1 Lachnospiraceae bacterium | reverse complement strand
TGGAACAATTTCAGGCATTGCCCGGAAACGGGCTTACAGCATTGCTTAACGGTACTGCTCTGTATGGAGGCAGTTATAAATTTATCAGCGAACAAATTCAAATACCGGATGAGATAAAGGTAAGGTCTGAACAGCTCTCGGAAGAAGGAAAAACGCCACTGCTCTTTGCCTGTGACGGTGAGCTTTGCGGTATTATTGCTGTGGCAGATACCATCAAAGAGGATAGTCCTCAGGCAGTGAAAGAAATGCAGGATATGGGCATCCATGTGGTGATGCTGACCGGTGATAACGAACGCACAGCGAAAGCTATCGGGACGAAGGTAGGTGTGGATGAAGTAATTGCCGGAGTACTTCCTGACGGAAAGGAAAGCGTGATTCGTAAACTGCAGCAAAAAGGAAAGGTCATTATGGTCGGTGACGGGATTAATGATGCTCCGGCACTGACAAGTGCCGATATCGGCATTGCGATTGGTGCAGGTGCGGATGTTGCGATTGATGCAGCGGATGTGGTACTGATGAAAAGCCGCCTGTCTGATGTTCCGGCGGCAATCCGTTTGAGCCGTGCAACGCTGCGCAATATTCACGAGAATCTGTTTTGGGCATTCATCTACAACATTATCGGTATTCCATTGGCAGCAGGTGTATTTATCGGTGTTTTGGGTTGGCAACTGAATCCGATGTTCGCTGCGGCAGCCATGAGTTTATCCAGTTTTAGTGTGGTAACCAACGCACTGCGTTTGAATTTCTTCAGGATACATGACTCCAAACGGGATCATAAAATCAAAAATAAATTAAAAATCACAACCGAAAAGGAGACAAAGATTATGAAAAAGACACTGAAAATCGAAGGTATGATGTGCGGGCATTGCGAGATGCACACAAAAAAGGCTCTTGAAGCAATTGATGGTGTGACGGAGGCTTTGGTCAGTCACCAGACAGGAACGGCTGTTGTAACACTTGAAAAAAATGTTTCGGACGATGTTCTTATGCAGGCCGTTGCCGACCAGGGATACCAGGTAACAGAGATTCAATGATAAATCGTATGGGAGTTTCCCTTGTAAATTGCCCGTAAGAACAAAACAAGGGAAAATACATACTATTTTAAGTTATGACAAAATATTTACATAAGCCTATTGACTCGGACACGGTGTCATCCTTTATACTCTGTTTTGCAAGGAGCTGAAAGGAGAAAGGACGGAGCAGATGCTGCATACTCTCAGGCGAAACATATCCGAGATGAATAGTGAGATTGATGCGTTGACAATGATCCGTGATGTGCTGGACTGCATTGTAGAGAGACTTGGCAAAGGTTCAAAAAAATATAGTCTTTTAATGGACTCTGAGCTTACAGAGATTATCGAATCCATAGCTTCTGCGAAATCAAACATACAGGAGGCTGTTACGATGACAGATGTAAACAATGCAAATGAGATCTTAAACAAGAACCTTACTGTAAGGATAGTAATGCTTCCGCCATGCACGGTTGCTTCCTATCGTGCCGAGGGGGAGAATCCGGAGGTGACAAAGCCGGCAGAAGAGATAAAGCCGGTAGAAGAGACAAGACCGGTGGAAGGCGAAAGCTTTGTAGGGCTTTTTTGGACGAGAGAAACAGATGTAGATACGGAGTATCTTCACTTTTCTCCTAAAGGCGATTATTCCTATTACTGTGCCTGTGGGAATCCGGTGAATGATTCGGATTTGTGTGAGTCCTATAGTTACAATCCGGACACAGGGACAATTTCGTTACAATGCTTTGCAGTCACCGATTCGATGGTAACAGAGATAACTGTAGTAAAGTGTGACGGAGAAATCTTAGTATTGGATTTTGACGGTGATATCAGAACATTTGTGAAAGAAAACAATTGATAAGCGGTTTATTCTTCTTTTCATAGGTGCTTTTTTGTGTTACAATCATACTGTGCCGCATAGGTACACAGTAGTGAAATAATTGTAAGGAGAATCACCATGTACATCAGTAATATTTTGGATTTAATCGGAAATACACCGCTTTTAAGTTTGGAGGCTACGACAGGGCTTCAGCTGTATGCAAAGGCAGAGTTTTTAAATCCCGGAGGAAGTATTAAGGACAGGATTGCGCTCAATATGCTGGAGGAGGCGGAAAAAAGCGGAAAGCTTCGCCCGGGGATGACAATAATTGAGCCGACCTCCGGAAATACCGGTATCGGTCTTGCACTATGCGGTGTCCGCAAGGGCTATAAGGTTATTATTGTTATGCCGGAGAATATGAGTGAGGAGCGAAAGAAGATTATTCATGCTCTCGGGGCTGAGCTTGTGCTGACTCCGCCGGAGTTAAGCATCGGCGGCTCTGTCGCAAAGGCAGAAGAGATTGCGGCTTCCTCGGATAATTATTTTGTGCCGCAGCAATTTGAGAATCCGGCAAATCCGGCGGCGCATTATAAGACAACAGCGCGTGAAATCGTGGAGCAGCTCGGAAAGAAAATTGATATTTTCGTATCCGGTATCGGCAGCGGTGGTACGCTTCAGGGAATTGCAAGCTATTTGCTTGAACAGAATCCGGACTGTAAGATTGTAGCGGTGGAGCCGAAGAATGTGTCTGCACTTCTCGGTCATGAGCCGGGGCTTCATCAGATTCAGGGTATCGGAGACGGCTTTATCCCGGCGGTGCTTGACACAAAGATTATTACGGATATTGTGGAGGTGGCGGATGATGATGCCATACAGACCGCAAGAGAGCTGGCAAGAG
>JAQXOR010000025.1 GCA_029099805.1 Lachnospiraceae bacterium | reverse complement strand
GCCGTATAAAGTCCGGATTTTCCGATATCTAATCCAAAAAAGGTATTCGGCATGTTCCTCACTTCCCTTCTATTGTTGTCACCACGCTACCCGGTTTATCACCGCTACATACCTAACGTGTTAATAATATGCTCCAGCATTTCACTGACTACATTTACATATCTGGCCGCTGCATTGTATGCGTGCTGGTATTTAATCAGATGAGTCAGCTCCTCATCCGTGGAAACGCTCATAACCTCATGGCGTTCATTGTCAATACTATTCACCATAGACTCCTGCGTTTCGGATAATGTCTGATACTTTTCACCTCTGGTACCCAGTTCACCAATCAATGCCGTATAGTAATTATTGAAATTGTTATAGCTTAACTCATTCGGATTCAGTGTTGCGAAATCTGCCTGCCATGCTGACAGTAGCTGTTCTGCCACATCAATATCAAAATCTCCCGTATTCGTATTCTTAGAAAGCGGAAGCTTGGAACGGTCCTTTAAAATCTCCGGATTAATTTCTATCTCTCCCAAAGTATAGAGGGAATAATTGTCTTCCGGATCCTCTTCATTGTAAATGTAAACCCATTCCTTACTGCCGTCTGCCAGTGTTACTTCCTGCAGCTCCTGGTAACGTTCCATTGATTTTCTGGAGAAAAGCTCTGTACCCATGGTCTTGTTTGCATCCATACCCACGGAAGCTTTCTCTGTATCCAGCACCTTAATCACCTGTCCGTTTTCCAGCATAATTTCCTTATTCGGGCAGAGAATATCATTAATTGTTGTAACAATACCATGAATCAGCTGGTCAAACTGTGCCTGAGTTGCCATAATAACAGAATCATTAATCTCCTTGTTATACTGGCGTGCATCAATGGTAAACTGCTTCATCGCTTCTTCATAGGAGAGCTCATCTTCAAAATCCTCACGTACCGGTTTCATCGGAATATCCGTATATTTTCCGACCTTACGGCCCCTGGCAAGAATAATGCCCTTCAAAGCTCCGATATCGGTATCATCTACCGAATTCGGAGACCGGTCGAAGCTGAAAACCTCTGCGTCACCAAACGCCGGCCAATACGGCACAAGCATTTCGGAATCTTCCGAGATAGGTCTTGTTGCCATGTAAAACACATGATCCTCTAATAAAAACGGCACCTCTTCCGCACGAATCGATACTCTGCCGTCTGTTTCCTCTTTATAGGTAATATCAATTAATTTTCCGAGTTCATCCAGTAACAGATTACGTTCATCCCGTAAATCATTTGCATGCTCCAGCTTGGAACACTCATAAAACGCAATCTTATTATTTAAATCTCTGATGCTGTCACCGATTTGGTTAATCCTGTCGACCTTTGTCTGAATCTGTGTATTTAAATCAATCTGGTAGGTCTGAATCTGTTCATAGATATTTTCTGCATGCTGTACAAAATTAACGCCGCTCTGAATCAATGTAGCGCGCGTTACAATACTATCCGGTTCCTTTGCCAGCTCCTGCAAGGCAACCCAGAAATCTTCAATAGATTTCTGGAACTGTACGCCCTCCAGTTCTCCCATCACTTCCTCCATCTCGGAAGCCGCTTCAAACTGCACCTGATAAAATTGCTGTCTTCCGCTTTCCTTGCGATAGGCTTGGTCTAAAAACTGGTCTCTGACCTGTCTGACCACCTGGGTATCCACACCCATTCCGATCTGCCAGGTAGAAATTCTGTTACCGCCGATATTACTGTATCCGAAATCGGTCATCACCGTCTGCTGTCTGACAAAGCCCTGTGTTTCCGCATTTGTAATATTATGTGCTGTCGTATTCATGGCATTCTGACTGGTTTTAAGTCCCGATACGCCTACATATAATGCATCCATTAATCCCATCGGTGATACCTCCTTTCGAATGATTCCTTTTCTGCGAAAAAAAAGACAACGATGTTTTCTGCGCACTACTGTTTCGCATCAAACATCCCTGTCTGCGAAGCACCGGGAATTGATTCGCCGGCACTTTTCGTATAATTATTTCCTTGTACCATCCTTGTACTCTGAACTAAATTCATATTAAATTCAATCATTTCCAGCGAATGTTGTATCAGTACTCTGTTCCTTTCATTTAAATCTGCCAGCTTTTTCACTGCGATACCGAGTGCGTCCTTCAGCTCAGATAATGCTGCTCTGTCCTTTGGCTGCTTTTCCGTTACACGGATTAATTCGGTAAGGGTCAGCTCCTGCGGCTTTCTTCCGAGTACAATCCCCATATTGACGATTACCTCATCCCTCTTACGCTCCAGGGCATTGACACGTCCGACAGCCTCCTGCTCGCGGTCCGTAATCTCCTGTAACCGTTCTAAATCATTCGCTACTATTGCTTTTGTCTTTTCCTCCGCTATCGGCAGGAGAGCGGTATATAACTCCTTCTCCTGCGAAAGTGTGGAAATCAGTTCCTCCATCAGGCTTGCCAAAAGTATCCCTCTCTCTCTTAGATCTCTCTGGCTAACAGCTTATCCGCGAGCATCTCCATCGATACATCGTATGTGCCATTCTGCATTCTGCTCTTGATATCATTTACCAAATCGGTTCTGACATCCGGAGCTGCCGCAACCGCAGCCTTCGCCACCTGGTAATCCTTTCCCATCTGGGAAATCTGTACGCTGTCATACTTTTCCGTACCGGTTGCCTTTGCTACTTTCTTTGTGCTGTTGGTCTGATACAGCTGACTTACTCTGTTAATTGCATCTATACGCATATTACCACCACCTGTTCCAAAGCTTATTTTATTGCTTCTGTAAACTATATCGGCAGCTTCTGTAAAAACCTTAACCGGCTTTTAAAATAATTTTTCTGAGAATGGTGAAAAATCAAAAGTTGCAAAATAGTCCTTCGGTGTCTCGGCCCGGCGAATCATCTGCACCATTCCATCCTCTTTCAGAAGCAACTCGGCAGATTTTAACTTTCCGTTATAATTATATCCCATCGCAAAGCCGTGGGCCCCGGTATCATGAATCACCAGAAGGTCTCCCATTGCAATTTCCGGCAATTTCCTGTCCACTGCAAATTTATCATTATTCTCGCAAAGAGAGCCTACCACGTCATAGACATGGTCTGCCACAGCCTCCTCCTTGCCGGCAACCGTAATATGATGATAGGCGCCGTACATCGCCGGACGCATCAGGTTTACCGCACAGGCATCAACACCAATGTACTCCTTGTAAATATGCTTCTCATGAATGGCTTTTGTCACAAGACAGCCGTACGGTGCGAGCATAAAGCGGCCAAGCTCGGTAAAAATAGCAACATCTCCCAACCCGTTCGGCACCAGAATTTCATCAAACGCCCTATGCACGCCCTCTCCGATAATCATAATATCATTTGCTTTCTGCTCCGGACGATACGGAATCCCGACACCGCCCGAAAGATTGATAAAGGATACCGCGATCCCCGTTGCCTCCTTCACCTCAACCGCCAGCTCAAACAGTGTTCTCGCCAGTGTCGGATAATAGTCATTGGTAACGGTATTACTGACAAGGAACGAATGAATACCGAAACGCTTCGCTCCCTTCTCCTTTAAAATTCCGAATGCCTCTATCAGCTGTGCCTTTGTCATACCGTATTTGGCATCTCCCGGATTATCCATAATCCCGTTACTGACCTCATACACACCACCCGGATTATACCGGCAGCAGATGGTCTCCGGAATACCACATTCCTTTTCTAAGAAGTCAATCATCGTAATATCATCCAGATTAATAATAGCCCCCAGCTCCTTCGCCTTCGTAAACTCCCCGGAAGGTGTCTCGTTGGAGGAAAACATAATCTCCTTTCCTGTGATGCCGCAGGCCTCCGACATCAACAGCTCCGTCAGGGAGGAGCAGTCCGTACCGCACCCTTCCTCCTGCAATATCTTTAAAATAAACGGATTCGGCGTCGCCTTCACCGCAAAATACTCCTTGTAGCCCTTATTCCAGGCAAACGCCGCCTTCAGCTTTCTGGCATTCTCACGAATCCCCTTCTCATCATACAGGTGAAACGGAGTCGGATAACTTTTTACAATTTCGTCTAACTGTTCCTTTGTTACAAATGGCTTCTTCATCTTCTTTCTTCCTTTCTGCGCTATTTATTGAATTACTATACGTCATCTTTTTTCTTTTGTCAATAGATTGTATACACGTATTCAAATTGTATTTTAAAAAAAGAGTGCCGCTTTTTTATACGACACCCTTCTGTCTTTACTTCCCTGCATTTAAATCATTTTTGATTTTCGTTGTGGAAATTCCCTCGGTACGCGGCAGATATACCACCTCACAGTAATCCTTTAAGAAATCGAACTGTCCCTTCCAGTCATCTCCCATAACAAAAACATCCACCTGATTATCTACCACATCCTTAATCTTCTGCTCCCAGTTATACTCCGGAAGCACTTCATCCACATAGCGGATCGCTTCCAGAATCGTCTTTCTCGCCTCATAAGGGTGATATGCCGTCTTATGCTTTACCGCATTGAATTCGTCGGTAGAAAGCACTACGATAAGATAATCCCCGAGCTCTCTTGCGCGGCGCAGCAGATTAATGTGCCCCACATGTAACAAATCATACGTTCCGTAAGTAATTACCTTCTTCATCCTGACATCCTCCTATTCCATTGCGACAATACGTTCAAATTCTTCCAATGCCTCTTTATTATACTCCTCATAATTCACAGAAAGCGTATTTGTTACCTTTCCGTCCAGACACAGCTTCATTCCGTTATATACGCCCTGCTCACTGTCCTCTACCAATGTTCCTCCGTATTTTTTCATAAACATACGCGGTCCCGGAATATCCGTAGAAACGCAACGTACTCCGAGAATATCCGCCTCTGCCAGTACAAGTCCAAAGCCTTCGTAAAGAGACGAGAAAATAAAGTAGTCGCACTTTTTTAACAGTGCATACGGATTCGATAGATACAGGATAATCACGATGTGGTCGTAGCACTCCATATTCTGGGCTTTCTTCAGCGTCTCATCATACAGAGTACCCCTGCCACCGACAATTAACAAATACGTATCCGGATTCTCCTTATGAATCCTCTCGAACGCATTCAGAAGTCTGTCATGTCCTTTCTCCGGTGAAAACCTGCCGATGTTAATAAACTTTACACTGTCTCCGGCAAGAATTTCCTGCAGACGTTCCATAGATACGTTCATCTTTGTCCGGATATCCAAGGAAATGTCCTCTTTTGCAAGCTCAAGCACACGCTGATAATTGATAATATTTTTGGCTACCGTAACAGTAGCCGGTTTCTCCACACGAGGAGGAAGCTTCTTTGCGATACGCTCCGCAACAGCTTTGATGTCCTCCGTCACTACCGCAACGCTGTCATATTCCTGATATGCCCTTGTAAGAACCTCGCTGCGAATCAGACGCCTTTCTCTGACTTCCCTTTCCATATCGTTATGGACATAAATTGTCCGGTTACAGGACGCACCGCGGAACGTCTCCGTCAGATCGTTGGAATATCCGCTGAAATGAATCAGCTTATCCACCCTACAGCCCGCAAACAGCCGTCCGGAATCCCGCTTTGCTATCTTATCCGCAATCCGTTCGATAATCCGGTAAGGAACCAGCCCCCTTTTCGTCCAGACCTTGTAAAGCAGGAAATCCAGGAAGCCAAGGCTGAGTCCGTTGGAAAAGCCCAGTGAATTCACCCCTTCCGGAAGATTCTCCAACACCTCCGGATGCTTCTTCACATCTTCCGTCTTATACAAAAGGATATAATTCATTTTTTCTCTGTCTACCTGTGACAGCAGGTTAAACAAAGAGGTAGTAATTCCGTTATTATACAGAGCACCGCCAAAAATCACAACATTGCGCTTGCCGTTGTCCGGAAGCGGACGGGTTTCAATCCCCTCCGAACTTCCGAATAAAAATCTCCGGCAGACTGCTTTTGCCGCATCCGGTCGGTCATAAGAACAAAATGTCTTCAAAAACTCTGTCTCATCATAGTTCTTCTGCGCCGTCATGAAGGAAATCAGCTCATCCACCTTCTTCGCCTGCGGGAACGGAAGCTTTGAAAGAGAGAAATAGAATCCGCGGGAAGACTCATATTCTTCCTCGTCATACGTAAACAGAATTATCTTTTTCCGTGTCAGCGCATAATCAAAGAACACACTGGAGTAATCGGTAATTAATCCGTCTGTTGCATTTAAAAAGGCATACGTTTCGCAATCCTCCGGGAACGGGCGTATGTGGGAAAACTGCTCTAAAGACAGTTCTGCACCGTTAAACGCATGAAGCTTTACATAAAGCACATAATTTTCCGGCAGCCCCGCATCGAGTTCTGTGAAATATTCCGTTAACTGCTTTGCCTGCTCGTTTCCGGATACGCCTCCTACGACACCGCGCCAGGTCGGCATAAATGCGTATACCGTCTTTCCGGTAAGACCGTAACGGCTCCGTACCTGTTCTCCGCTCTCTTTCCGGAAAAACACCTCGTTTCTCGGATATCCGGTCAGCCACATCTCTCCGGTTCCGATATTTTCCAGCATATGGTCCTCTACCATGTGCTGCATCGTAAACTCATTCGGGAATAACAAATAGTCCGCCGCGAGCAGATTTTTCTGTACATTACCGATTGTATGAGCCTCTCCCTTCACCCTCTTTCCCAAGGTCTTAAGCGGCGTACCGTGCCAGGTATTTAAATACACCTGTTCCTCACGCTTAATGAAATTAAAAACAAACGAGGTATCATTGATCAGATATTTCGCCGTAGCCAATACCCTGTAGTATCTGAGTGAATTCCTCACAACAACCTTTACCTGTCCCATACCAAGAGCAGTTAACATTTTCTTAAACTTTGCACGGTTCCCCTTTAAGCAGGTCAGATACAGTGTATACTTCCGGTACTCTTCGCCCTTTGCCAGTTCCGAAAGAAGAGCAAAAATATTTCCGTCCATGGACTTTCCCTGCTGGTTTTCCAGAAGAATCATATTATCGTCAATCGGCTCTTTAAGATAATGCGGATAACGAAGTCTCTGGAACAAACCGTTCTTAATTCTTTTTTTCCAGCCGGTCAATTTTCCGACAATGCGACGCCACTTTCTGTAGCGTGTCACTCCCGCAGGTGTCGGTGCCGGCATTTCCTGCGGTGGAATTATTGCTGCAAGCACGCGTTTTGCCGCATCCGCATCATCCAGATACGTGAACTTCCTGCAGAATGCCTCATAGCGTTCATCACAAACAAAAGGGGTAGACAGTGCCTTTTCAATCTCAGCCTCAACCTCGTCCTGGGTCGTCACAATCGGTCCCGGTAAGATATCCGGCTCAATATAGAAATCACGCAGCTGACCGCGATACTCCTCCACGTCATACATATAAAAAATCATCGGACGACGAAGAATCGAGAAATCAAACATTACACTGGAATAATCCGTAATCAGCAAATCACTGATGACATACAGCCGATTAATATCTCCGGCATCGGACACATCATATAAAAAGCCTCTGTATTTTTCGGCATCAAACTGCAGATACGCAAAATAATGGGCACGCAAAAGAACACAGGCAGTATCTCCGAACCGCTTCTGCAGACGCTCAATGTCAAGTGCAATCTGATATTCAAAGCCCTTCCCGTACTCATAGGAGCTTTCACGGAAGGTCGGGGCATATAAAATTACCTTTTTCCCTTCCGGAATATGGAGGGAGTCCTTAATCTGCGCCACATCCTCTTTGGTATACTTAAATAAAAATACATTGCGCGGATATCCGAGCTCTACCAGCTTTGTCTTCTTTTCTTCCTCTGTCAGCCCGTATGCGGACGCCAGCTTCTCGGAGGTATAAGCAGACGGAGAAATCAGGTACCGGAACTGGTCCGCTTCCTTCCGGTACATCTCATGAATCTCTTTTACGCTCTGGGATGCATTTCCGTCCAGTACAATATCACAACCCAGACGTTTCAGCGGCGTCCCGTGCCAGGTCTGAATATAAATCTGCCCCTTTCGTACCGGAGTCGTCTTCGGGTTTGTTGAATTCGTCACACGGTACTTTGCGGTTGCCATTACCTCATAATATTTATCTGAACCCTTTTTCACCAGGGTCACATTTCTGTACTCCCTAAGGAACTGATACTTTTTCATAACAGACCCGGAAAAAGACCACACCAGACGGTATCCCGCATAAGCAGGGTCCGTTACCATCTCTTCAAAAATCGCCTTTGGGTTACAGGTATACTGCTTCCCCTTAAACGCCTCAAATACTACCAGATTCGGGTCAATCGGACACGCCATACACTTTCTCTTAAAAATAGAAAGCCCGCGTGCGCGATCCCGGAAACGATAATATTTTCCCCATTTCCTGCTTTTCTGAATCCTTGCACGTCTCCGTGCCGCCTTTCTCTTTTTTCTATTCTTAAAAAAGCCCATTGTCTGCCTCCTGAACACTCACTTACTTTTCCTCAAATTCTGTTATAATCCGATATCCGCTGCCGCTTCGCACCGCTGCGATATAGTCCGCAATGCTCTCCCATTTCTTTTCAAATATCATACCGCCTCTTAGCTGCACTTTTGCATGGGCATCCGAACCGCCGGTACCATGAATCCCATTCTCCTTTGCGTAGGCCGCTGCCTTTTCGTTAAAGCCCTCTCCTCTGGCCGCATTCAACGCATTACTGATTTCAAATGCCTCACAGCAATCCGGATAGAGCATAACCTCCCGAATATACGGAGCCTCCCGGTAGGGATGTGCCTGAACCACAAAACCGCCCGCCGCCGTCACCTTCTCAAACTGCTCCTTTGGACTCCAGGAAAGCATATCCTCCTGCTCCTTTAGCCATTCCTCCGATAAGCCGTACAGTAAAAACTCTTGTCCGGCAAAATTCGTCTCCAGTCCGAAAAACACCTGCAGCCCGATTTCATCTCCTCGTCTTTTTGCATTCCGGTATCCGGCGCAAAACCGTTCCACACGCTCCCTCCATGGCAAATCTCTCGGAACCGCGCAGTTTCCGTTAAAAAAGTGATCGGTTACCACAATCCCGGTATACCCGAACCCCTTGTATAAATCAGCCTGTTCTGCACCGGAAAGCTTTCCGCAGGCACTTCCTTCTTTCGTATGCAGATGTGTCTCGTATCTATATTCTTCCATGTCAAAATAACTCCTTTAAACAGACATAACCGATTCTATTATAAATATTTTTAAGGGCGGTGTCAACTCATCACACCGCCCTTTTCTTTCTAAAAATGTAGGAAACTGTAATTTATTTCGTATCCGTTTCGTTTTCAGCCTCTTTCACCGGCTCTGTAGAAACAGCCGCTTCCCCTACCGGTTCGGAAGAAGCCCACACTGCCTTGGCAGCTTCAGAAGGAACCTGAACTTCTTCTGCCGGCTCAGGTACTTTCGGAACTCTGAGGAAAAGAAATATGCCCACTGCCGCCAAAACAACCGATGCCGCAACGATGGCAATGCCTGCCCAGTCCGGTGTATCCTCCGGTAAAAGCATCTGCAGCACCGCGCAGAGATTATAGCTGAAATGCAGTAAAATATTAGCAATCAATGACTTCGTCCGTTCAAATACCCAGATTAAAAGAAGTCCGAACACAAAGGTATAAATCATCCATATCCATTGACCGTGTGCAGCACCAAACAATGCAGAAGTCAGAAGTGCAGCCACAATCGCCGGCATCCCTTGCTTCATTCTTGTAAAGATCAGTCCGCGGAAAATAATTTCCTCCACAAGCGGAGCAATAATCACCGTTCCGAATGCCATCACCCAGAAATTACCCGTAAACATCGCAGCGGAGGACTGCTCATACCCGCTCATTGCCTCTTCCGGAATAAAAGAAAGAATCAGTCCCGTCAGGACATTAAAGCCGAGTCCCATCATAACAATCGGAAGTACCGCTCCCGCATGGAACGGCTGCAGACACAGCGCCTTTGTCACTTTCTTTTTGCTGCATACAAAAATCAGAACAACGACACCAAGCGTCAAAAGACCGGAGATAATGACCGTCGGCATTGCCGAATCCAGAACAATCTGTATCATTTCCTCCATATAACGTTCCATTACCGCCGGGTCCTGCATGCTCTGACCGGATACAATATATTTTGTAACAAGAGAGATGCCCCCTACAAGTCCGTAAACAAAAGAGACCAGAAACTGCATTCCGAAATAGATACCGAAATATCCGAGACCCTTTAATAAGCCGATAAAAAACTTTTTCATTTGTTGTCCTCCTTCATTTCCGCAGGTTTGCACCTACACTCCCTCGTCTACCGCAGCACCTTTCAAATCTGCCAGATCAAGCTTATACTGATCCACAATGTTTTTCAGCTCCTTCTGAACGATTTCTCCGGTCTCCGCAATTTTTACCATCTGCCTCGTCGCAGCTTCCAGGAACTCGGTTTCCGGCGCAGCGCTTTCCTCCTTTTCCTCTTTCTTTGCCTTCATCGCCTCGATGCGCTCCTCCAGCTTCTTCTCCTTTGCAGCCTTTTCTTCCGCTGCCTCCCGCTTTTCCTCGGTCTCCGTGTCGATATGTTCCTTGGCTTCCTCGAACAAAAGACTCACTACCTCTTTTCCACCGGCCTCCAGTGCCTTCTCAGCCTCTTTGGAAGCATCTACCATCGGATGGGATTTCGCACGCTCGAGCTTGATGTCCGTGAGTGCCTGGATGGTTCTCTCTTCCAGCTTTTTTCCGTCTGCAAGCAACCCGGAAAAGTGCTTTTCTGCCTCATTTAACTGCGCAAGCTCCTGTTCGTATTCTTCGGCAGTCAGGTCACTGCGGCCTTTCAGATTCTCCTTTCTCTCGGCAATCCGATTCAGCTCCGCCTTTTGGGAAATCATTTCTTCTCTGGCTTTTTCTATGCTGCCATTCATTTCATCAATACTGTCATCCACCGCCAGTTCTCCGGTAAACGCACTTTTTACAATGTTCAGCGCCTTCTCCTGTGCTGCTCTGCGGCGTTCTGCTACTTTATCCTGCGGGAACTGCACTTTTCCCGAAAACACTCGTCCTTTCTTTAAGTTCTCCTCCACCTCAGCAGCACTTTTTTGCTGTACCTCCTGCTGTCCTCTTACATACAAATGTCTCGTTTCCTGCTCGATGCGCATGGCAACCCCTCCTTGACTTCATTGAAGCGTTAAATCATTCCTTATCTCATCAGAACTCCGTTTTACAAACACTCCGGCATATCCTTTCATATCATATATCGGACAAATCTTCAAAAACTTTATCGGAATAAATCATTTTCGAACTTTCGTTTGCAATTTTTCTTAAGAATTGCTATACTTATTTTAATACCACAATATATAGAAAAGGAGTCAGTCTATGGAACAATATAACGGCAGCCAGATTGTTGTATTAGAGGGTCTGGAAGCGGTCAGAAAGCGTCCGGGTATGTACATCGGAAGTACCGGAAGCCGCGGGCTTCACCACCTTATCTGGGAGATATTAGATAACGGTATCGACGAGCACTTAGGAGGCTATTGTGACCGGATAGAGATTGAATTGCAAAAAGACGGCGGTATCTCCATTTCTGATAACGGACGCGGTGTTCCCGTGGACATCCACCCGACAAAGCACATCCCGACCGCCCGTGTCGTATATACGATTCTCCATGCCGGCGGCAAATTCGGCGGCGGGGCCTATAAGGTATCCGGCGGTCTGCACGGGGTAGGTGCGTCTGTCGTTAATGCCCTTTCCTCCAAAATGGTCGTGGAAATCAAGCACGACGGTAAAGTGTACCGTGACGAATACAGAGACGGCGGCCACATTGTCACCCCGCTGGAAAACGGACTTCTGCCGGTGGTCGGAAGCTGCCGTAAGTCCGATACCGGTACAAAGGTTACCTTTTACCCGGATGCCTCCATTTTCGAAACCGTCGAATTTAAGACCGACATCATCCGTAAGAAGCTCAAGGAGGTCGCTTATCTAAATAAAGGACTGACCATTGTTTTTAAGGATAAAATAGCAGGCGAGGAGCTTACCTACTACGAAGAATTCGGTATTAAGAGCTTCGTTACCTACCTGACCCGTGAGGCTGTCACACTTCACCCGGAGCCGATTTACATCGAAGGAAAGAGCGGTGATATCGAGGTCGAAGTAGCATTCCAGTACACCGACAGCTACCAGGAGCAGATTAATGCCTACTGTAACCGTATCAATGTAGTGGACGGCGGTACGCTGGTGACCGGTTTTAAAACCGCCCTCACCCGTGTGATGAACCAGTACGCCAGAGAGCTTGGTATCTTAAAGGAAAAGGATGAGAATTTCGACGGCAAGGATATCCGTAACGGCCTGGTTGCCATTATCTCCATCAAACATCCGGACCCGCAGTTCGAGGGTCAGACAAAGACAAAGCTCGGCAACACCGATGCAAAGATTGCGGTAGACGATGTTTTCACCGGGGAGGCAACCCGCTATTTTGATAAAAACGTGGAAGAGCTGAAGTCCATCTTAGAGAATTCCATGAAGTCCTACAATGCACGTAAGGCAGGCGACAAGGCCCGCAATGCGGTATTAAAGCAGCTGCAGGATGTGGATTTTAAGAGTAAATTAGCTGCCTGCTCCTCCAAAAAAGCGGAGGAATGTGAGCTTTACATTGTAGAGGGTGACTCTGCGGGCGGCACCGTAAAAACTGCCAGAAACCGTAAGACCCAGGCGGTTCTTCCTCTTCGCGGTAAGATTCTTAACGTAGAAAAGGCTACCCTTGACAAGATTCTGGTCAACAACGAAATCAAGTCCATGATTGCAGCGTTCGGCTGCGGCATCAGCGATGACTTTGATATCACGAAGCTTCGTTTTAACAAAATTATTATTTTAACCGATGCCGATGTCGACGGGGCGCATATCAGTACCCTTCTGCTCACCTTCTTCTACCGCTTTATGCCGGAGCTTATCTTGGAGGGTAAGGTATACCGCGGTCTTCCGCCGCTTTATAAGGTAGAATATGAGGATACAGACATCGATTCCCGGGACACCTCTGAAGACGAGCAGAACGAATCCGGTAACACAAAAGTTGCCAAGGACGCAAAGAAGGCCAAGGGAAAGAGCAAAGGCAAAAAGTCTAAAAATGAAAAGTATTTATTCAACGACTTCGAGTTGGAGAAGTTCCGCAAGGAAGGCAAAAAAATTCTTTCCTTACAGCGTTACAAGGGTCTCGGCGAGATGGATGCCGACCAGCTCTGGGAAACCACTCTGAACCCGGAGACCCGTATCTTAGCCCAGGTTTCCATCAGTGATACCGTGGAAGCCGACGAGGTCACCACATTGCTTATGAGTAACAACGTTCCGCCGCGCCGCGCTTTCATTATGGAGGAAGCCCGCTACGCGAAGCTTGATGTATAAGGAGGCTGTGCCATGTCAGATAATTTCGAAAACAACAACATGATCCAGCTGGATTATTCCGAGGAAATGAAAACATCCTTCCGCGACTATGCGGTAAATACCATTATCGACCGTGCCATTCCGGACGTCCGGGACGGCTTGAAGCCGGTACAGCGTCGTATCCTGTACTCCATGATGGAGCTTGGACTGGATCCGAAAAAGCCGCACCGTAAGAGTGCCCGTATCGTGGGTGATACGATGGGTAAATATCATCCGCACGGCGACTCCTCGATTTACGATGCCCTTGTTCATATGTCCGAGGATTACTCCCTTGCCATTCCGTTAATTGACGGCCACGGAAACTTCGGCAGCATTGACGGTGACGGTGCCGCAGCCATGCGATACACCGAGGCACGTCTTTCCGAAGGCGCGATGACCCTCCTCTCCCATCTGGAGCAGGGTCTCGTGGACTTTATGCCGAACTTTGATAACAGTGAAAAGGAGCCGAAGGTACTTCCTGCCATGCTCCCGAACCTGTTAATCAACGGCACAACAGGTATTGCGGTAGGCATGACGACCAATATGCCGCCCCATAATCCGGGCGAGGTCATCGATGCGGCTATCGCCTACATGGACAAGCCTGAAATTACCGTAGAAGGCCTTATGCGTTATGTTAAGGGACCGGATTTCCCGACCGGCGGCATCATCACCAATGCGGATGTACTTCCGTCCATCTATGCAACCGGCGAAGGAAAAATCAAGATTCGTGCAAAATATGAAATCGAAAACAGTGACGGCGGCAGAAAAAATATCGTCTTCACCGAGATTCCGTATACCGCGGCCGGCAGTAAAACCCGTCTCGTAGAGAACCTTGCCCAGTTAATGAAGGACAAGGTATTTGAAGAAATGTACGATGTAAGAGATGAGTCCACCAAGGACATCCGCATCGTCGTAGAAGTAAAAAAAGACCGCGACATCGACAACCTGTTAAACGGCTTGTTCAAAAAGACCGGTCTGGAGGATACCTACGCTGTCAATATGCTGGCGGTAAAGGAGCAGCAGCCGTATATCTTCAACTTAAAATCTCTTTTGGAAGAGTTTGTACTGTTTCAGGAGGAGCTGTATACAAAAGAATATCAGCATCTCCTGAAAAAGGCCGAGGAACGTCTTGAAATTGTGGGCGGCTTAATCCGTGCTACGGACGTGATTGACCTGATTATTGAGATTCTCCGCGGAAGTACCAGTGTAAAGCAGGCAAAAGCATGTCTCACCGCCGGCGATACCACAGATATTAAATTTAAATCCGAGGCTTCGAAAAAGTTGGCGGCAAAGCTGGATTTTACCGAGCGTCAGGCAGATGCGATTCTCGCCATGCCACTCGGCCGGTTAATTGGTCTGGAAATCATGAAGCTCCACGAGGAAAGCGATACGCTCCATGCCAATATCGCCACCTACAATACCATTTTGTCCGACCGTAACGAGCTTCACAGCGTCATCAAGACCCAGCTCAAAGAATTCCGTAAGAAGTTCGCCGTTCCGCGGAAAACGGAGCTGGAAAACATTGAACAGACCGACTATGTGGTAGAAGAAAAGATAGAGGATATCTATATCTTAGTAGATAAGTTCGGCTACACCAAATCCATTGATGCAGCTGCTTTCGGCAGAAGCACCGAGGAAAATAAAAAAGAATTTGCCCATGTCGTAAAAATGAAGAGTAACGACCGTCTCTGCATCTTCACCATGCAGGGAAATCTGTATCAGGTAAAGGCCTCCGCCATTCCGAAGTGTAAGATGCGTGACAAGGGTGTTCTGATTCACACTCTGTGTAAAATCGGAAAGGAAGATGCATTACTTTATACCTCGTTTGAGGATTTGTTCGAGTCCCAGCTGTTATTTACCACAAAGAGCGGCTTTATCAAGCGTGTCTCCGGTATCGAGTTTGAAACCGGGCGTTCCATGGTCGCTGCCACGAAGCTTGAAGACGGCGATACCGTTATCGGTATTTCCATGATGTCTGCCGCAGATGTCCTTAGCGGCAGCATGAAGGTTATTCTTCTGACCGAAGGCATGGCTTCTCTCGCTTTCCCGGTGGAAGAAGTACCGGAGCTTAAGAAGAACAGCCGCGGTGTCAAGGCCATCACCTTTGATAAGAATGACAATGCTCTCGCTTTTGCCGGTGCCTTCCACGCAAGAGTGGAGACCTTCACCTTTAACGGCAGGGAACTCTCCGCAAAGAAGGTCCGTATGCGAAACAGAGCTGCAAAGGCACAGAAGGCGGCGCTGTAACCAAAGGACGCGCGGAACTATTTCCGGCAATGACAACGACATCATAGCCTTTCCCCCAGTCCTCGGAAATCACCGGCGGATATGCGGAATGAAAAAAATAGGGCTGCCGCACAAAAATCTGTGCGACAGCCCACGGTTCTTTATGCCTCCGAAAACTGGTCCTTACCTACACAGCAAAGCGGACACTCAAAATCCTCCGGAACATCCTCCCATTTGGTGCCCGGAGCGATTCCGCCTTCCGGATATCCCTGCTCCTCGTCATATTCCCAACCGCAGACATCACATACATACTTCATAATCATTTCTCCTTTCACTACTCTTCAAATGTTACCTTCTTTGTATTGTTCATCAAAGCATCGGCAAGCTCAGTCATTTCCTCTGTCTTTGACTTACATTCCATAACAATCTCATTCAACTCCTGCATGGAAGCGGAGGTCTCCTGTGTACCGGCTGCATTCTCTTCAGCAATTGCCGCAAGACTCTCAACACTCTCCAATACATCCTTTTTGATTGCATCCAGATTATCTACCTCCCCGGTTATCTGGCCGATTGCATCCACAACATTATCAATCTCACCATTCAGAGATTCGAATACATCCTTTGTCGTCTGTAGTCTGTCATTCTGTCTTCCGATAACCTCAGACATCTGATGCATAATCTCAACACTCGTATTGGAATTATTGATTAATTCACCGATAATTGCCGAAATCCTTTCTGCAGACTCCTTAGACTGGTCGGCAAGCACACGAATCTCATCGGCCACTACCGCAAATCCGCGACCATGCTCCCCTGCCCTTGCAGCCTCAATCGAAGCATTCAGGGAAAGCAAATTTGTCTGACTGGCAATATCCGTAATCATCTCCGTTGCGGTACGGATTTCCATCGCAGAACGGTTTGTCATATCTGTCTGCCTCTGTACCTCATCCACCGAAGTTTTTGTCTCTCTGCTTATCTCCGTCAGTTCATCCAACGTACTGCGCACCGTTACGTTGTATTCCCTCATCTTCTCTGAACTCTCTGTAAGCACTACTGTATTATTTGCAGTTGCCTCAATTGCATTCCCCATATGAATTACTTTTTCATTTACATTCTGCGTTTCTCCGGCCTGTGATGTCGCACCGTTTGCAATTTCTGCCACTGCATTGTTGACATCCGTAATTGACTCTGTAATCGCTTCAAAACGTTCCGTGAACTCACCGGATACATCCGTCAGATGATTCGATGCCGAAATGATATCCTTGATAATTCCGGTAAAGGATTCCACGAGAGCACGAATAGAACGTGCCACATTACCGATTTCATCCTTTCGTTCAAACATCGCAGAAGAGGTATCCACCGCAAGGTTGCCCTCTGCCACCTTATCCAGACGCGCCACCACCACAGAGAGTGCACGAGTCATAAAATGTATTACGATTGCGGCAGCAACCACGCTGACAATAAACAAGGCTGCCATAAAGATGACATTTTTATTCACTTGCATCATATAAATCTCTTTCATGGATGCATCCGCACGTGCTGCCAGAATCATTCCCTGTGCATTGCCTTTCTCATCTATCAGCCATGGGGTATAATATCCGGCATACTTCTCTCCGTCCAGAGTGAGGTCGGAAACAAATACTCCTTCTCCGGCAAGCACTGTTTTTACCGTCTCCGCATCTGCCTTCCATCCGTTCATGGCATCGCCGCTCATTGTGCTCATAACGCAGGAATCTCCGTAGAAAGCAAGAACCTCCAGTCCTGTTTCCTCCTTAAAATCCGCCAGCATTTTTTTCTGGGAACCGTCTCCTGTCGCCTGATTATTCATTGCAAACGACAACTCCATCTCCAAGGCATGAGCAGCCGTATGCAATTCTGATTTCGCCATCTGCTTCGCGGTATCATTTCCGGCACTCTGAATTGCAAGAATCGCAAATACACTCATCAGCAATAGCGGCACAATCACTGCAAACAGCAGCTTAACTACCAGTTTCAGACCCTTTTTTCGTTCGTCCATAGACATACCCTCTCTTTTCTGTTACTTCTTTCTGTCTTCTCTTGCATAACAATACAGATTTTCAAACCTTACTGTATTTCACCAAACACACAACTATTTTCATCTTTCTATAAATATACCACTGTTTTCAATTTATTTCAAGTCTTTTTTGACAGTTTGCCTTTATTAGTCCTATATTGTTTTAAAATTTATTTTCCTTTTTCCTTTTTCTCATATTGCCTTTTTTACCATAATAAAGGCGCAAATATGGCAAAAATAAGTAGATTTCAACAATTTTGCAACTTTCGAAAAAATAGGCTTTTCTTTTTCTCTGCACCTGTGCTATAATACTGATTGCGCCCTTTTTCGACGGCGTTTTTTGTCGAATAAGGGCTTGAGTTTATAAAGGAGTTGTTTCATATGGAAGTTAATAATGAATTACAGGGTTTTGAGCAGCGCTTGAAAGAGCTTGTCGCATTCGCACGTAGTAATAAAGACGTACTGGAAGTAGATAAGATCAATGATTTTTTCAAGGAAATGAATCTGGAAGTCAGTCAGATTGATAAAATATATGAGTATCTGGATGCAAACGGAATCTTAGTAATGTCCCCGATGAACGGTGAAGACATGCCGGATGATGACGAGCTGTTAGAGCTGGATGATGTAGAGGACGCCCTTGCAGAGCTGGAAGATTTGAATGCACTGGCCAATGTGATGTCGGATGACCCGGTAAAGCAATACTTAAAGGAAATCGGTAATTATCCGCTGCTTTCCATTACAGAGGAAATAGAATTGGCAAAGCGCATTGAAAACGGTGACGAGCATGCAAAAAAGGTTCTGGCAGAGTCTAATCTTCGTCTTGTTGTCAGCATCGCAAAACGTTATGTCGGCCGCGGCCTTTCCTTTCTTGATTTAATTCAGGAAGGAAACCTTGGGTTAATTAAAGCTGTCGATAAATTTGACTATAATAAAGGCTATAAATTCAGTACCTATGCCACCTGGTGGATTCGTCAGGCAATTACACGTTCCATTGCCGATCAGTCCCGTACCATCCGTATTCCGGTACATATGTCGGAGGTGATTAACAAGACCTACCGTGTTTCCCGTACCTTATTGCAGGAATTAGGGCGTGAACCTACCGAACATGAGCTTGCGAAGGCACTGGATATGCCGATTGACAGAGTACGTGAAATCTTAAAAATTTCCGCAGACCCGATTTCTCTTGATACTCCGATTGGTGAAGAAGATGACAGCCATCTGGGGGACTTTATCAAGGACGAGCGCGTCCTTGGTCCGGAGGAAGCTGCTTCCTATGCCGTTTTGCAGGATCAGATTTCTACACTCTTAGATACTTTGACCGAGCGGGAACGTCGCGTGCTTATGCTTCGGTTTGGTTTAAAAGATGGAAAGAGCCGGACATTGGAAGAGGTCGGAAAGGAATTCAACGTAACAAGAGAGCGTATCCGCCAGATTGAAGCGAAGGCTCTCCGTAAGCTTCGTCATCCGAGCCGCGCAAGAATGTTAAAGGGCTTTGATTTTAATATGTAAAAGAACCTTTTGCCATAAAAAGTGGAACACCGGTTATCTGTTTTTTCAAAGCGCAACGCTTCGTCAAACTTCCTCTAACCGGTTCTAAACGTCTCTCGGGAGCGACCTCGAGACTTAGAACCGGTAAGAGGTGATTTCGACTCAGCTAAAAGCGCGGCCCTTCGGGCAAATTCAAAAACAGATAACCTTCCTGTACTTCAATGACCTTTGCTGTAAAGAAGTATTGCATATTATTGTCGCCCTGCTGCATGTCCTCCTGCTGACCACAACCAACCAGTCCCAGCGCAAAACCCAATCCTAAAACGAATGCTGTCAGCTTTTTCATACAATCACACTCCTTTGTTTGCATTGCAAGTCGCACATTTCATGCCACATCCCCATCTTACTTGAATGACTTACTGTTCAGAATCAGCGCGCTGTAAAGGAACAGCACATCTTTGTTCTCAAAATCGATGAATCTGTCAAGCAAATCCGGAACCACATAACGGATATCCACCAGATACACGCTCTTATAGCCTTCTACCAAGAGCGGAGAGAGGCTGGAACCAAAGGAATCACGGAAAATGACAAGCTCCTTATCGGTTGTGGCATTCGGATTATCAATACGGAGCAGTGCCTTCGTTCCCGACAGGAAAAAGTCATAGCCGTCGTTTCCTTCAAACTTCTCAAAATCATAGATTTTTCCGGTCTGTCCGGTCTCATAATCATATACCGTACAGCTGTCCAGAATCTCATTTGTAAGATAAACAATCGTATCGGGCTTTGGCAGGAGAGCACTTTGTCCGTAATATACCCCCTTAAACGGGTAAAGCGTATTCTCGGTATATTCACTATTGATTCGGTCTGCCGCCCCCATTGCCTGGGCAAGCTTATCCGCAACCGCACCTATCTTATCCTGACTCCAGTGCGTATCGGTTCTGTAGTAATCCGTGAGCTCAAGCTCGCCGAACAGATCAATATATTCCATTCCGTTCAATGCGTTCTTCACCTGCTCTGCAAGCTTTTCGTAATCCGGTGACGGGTAGCCGTAATCTTTGGCAAAGAAATAGTTCTTATCCGGAATCAAGGCAACATACTTGTTGCCGCCATTCTCCTTCAGAAACTTTTCATATACATACTGAAGGCGTCCGATGGAATACTCCAAAAGCTCCGGCGTAAAGTCCTGCTCCACTTTTGCAATGTAGTCATTCTTTACCGCAAGTCCGTTATTCTCGTTCAGGCAGAGAACCTTCAGCTGGAAGTTAGCTTTCAAAGCACGGAACCACTCCCGAAATGGGAACTGGTCCACGGAATAGTCCTCGAAACCGTTGATTACCGTTTTATCGATAATACCGGCCCATGTGATATTTTCCGGAAACTGCGCAAGCGGTCTTCGTTCACTTTCCGATATCTCTGCAGGCCGGAAATAGCGTGTCACACACAGCCCTGCGAACAATGCAAGAAAGATTACAAATGCACAGGTTACAACAATATTTTTTATTTTTTTCTGCATTTCCATCCCTCCCTAGAATCTGAAGTAAAGGAACGGGCTGAAGGACCCATCCACAAAATAAGCAGTCACAATCAGAAGCATCACGATTACAAATACCGGTTCCAGAATATTGCATACGACCGAACCGATACGGGTTTCCTTTGCCTTACTCACAATCATTTTAACAAGCGGAGTCGCACCGAAGATTGCCACAAGGAGCACCACTGCATAGCCGCCCAGATAGTATGCCGTCTCACCGGACCAGAACGGAATACCATCTGCACCAAACATGGCACCGAGATCGGCAACCGCACCGGATAAACCGTCTGCGCTAAAAATTACAAAGCTGATTAAAATGGCAATTATCACATAAATATGGGAAAACACCCGCGGTATCCTTGCAAAAAACTTATTCAGTGCAAATTTCTCAAGCATAAGGAACATCGCAAAGAACAGGCCCCAGATAATAAACGTCCAGTCCGCTCCGTGCCAGAAACCTGTCAAAAACCATACAACCAGTGTGTTAAAAAGCCAGCGCCATTTGGACACTCTGTTTCCGCCAAGCGGAATATATACATAATCACGGAACCAGGTACCGAGTGACATATGCCATCTTCTCCAGAATTCCGCAATGCTCTTCGAAATGAATGGGTAATTGAAGTTCTCAAGGAAATGAAATCCGAAGATTCTTCCGAGACCGATTGCCATGTCTGAATAGCCCGAAAAGTCAAAATAAAGCTGTAACGAAACTGCCACCGCATAGAACCAGTAAGCAGCAACCGTTGCCTCCTCCATGCCATGCAGGGTTCTTGCAAGTGCGCCGAGCGTATCTGCAATCAGAACCTTTTTTGAAAGACCAATCACAAAGCGGGTAACTCCATAGCTGAAGTTTTCAAAGGAATGGGTTCTGCTGGAAAGCTCCTCCTCTACGGTTGTATATCTGACAATCGGTCCCGCAATCAACTGCGGAAACAGTGCCACATAGGTTGCCAGACGAATCGGGCTTTTCTGTACCTTCGCATCTCCGCGGTAAACGTCAATCGTATAGCTTAAGGTCTGGAACGTATAAAAGCTGATACCAATCGGGAGTGCAAGTCCGAGAAGCGCAAACTCCGTCTTAAACAAGGAATTTACATTCTTAATAAAGAAATCCGAGTACTTAAAAAATCCAAGCGCACCGATACTCGTAATTACACTTGTCCAGAGAAATACCTTTGACCAGACCGTTCCGCGGAATTTATCGATGAGAAGACCGTGGAGATAGCTGGACAAAATCGTCACAAGCATCAGGACAGTGTAAATCGGTTCTCCGTAAAAATAGAAAAAAAGACTTGCAATCAGTAACACCAGATTCTTACATCTGAACGGCACAATAAAATACAGTAAAAGTACCGCCGCCAGAAAGTAGTAAATAAAGCTAATCGTTGAAAATAACAGAGCTACCCCTCCTTTAAAAAAACGGGCACCCGCTTATGAAGTACCCGTTATCACTTCTATGAATTAAACCTCGGTTAATTCAGAACACATGAGAAAAAACTATATTATCGCAGACACCCATTACTCTCTCGGCTGCTTCTCTCCATAGGATTCCGGGCACATAAGGAAAAATACCATATTATTATAAGCACCCGTTACCGTCTGGTCTGCTTCTACACAGATATTCCATCTCGGATTGCTGTTTGCGGTAAGATTTGCCATAAATTCATTCACATCAGCGCCATCCTCCAACTCAAACACATAGCCGATAAATGCAATAGAACCTATCATCGGTCCGAAAGAGCCTGCACTCTTGAAACCGGAAATCTCTTCATCAAAGCCTGCAAGGAAGCCCGGCTCTACCTCAGAAGAGCCCGCCATAAACTGAATGGACTCATCCATGGAAAGTGCAAATGCTGCATCAAGAGCAGACGGAGTCGGCTCCTCAGCCATCACTGCCTCAAAGGTATTCCAGAGCAGCTCGCCCCATGTATTTTCCTCAACCTCCGGACGGATAACTACTGCTTCAGCCGGATTTTCGGACTCGGAACCGCCGTTCTCACCTGCATTGGAATCCTCATCCATGGAAGCCGGATACATTAAGAAGTATACGGTGTTTTCGTAAGCACCGACCTGAGTATAATCTGCCGCTACACAAATGTTCCATCTCGGGTCAGCCTTGCTCTTAAGGTTTGCGATAAATGCATTTACATCAGAGCCATCAGCAAGCTTGAAGATATGTCCGATAAATGCAATGGAACCAATCATCGGTCCGTAGGACGCACCGCTCTCAAACCCGGTAATCTCCTCAGAGAAGCCTGCCAGGTAACCCGGCTCCGACTCGGAAGCCATCGCCATAAACTGAATCACCGGATTCGTAGACAGAGTGTTTGCAATATCAATTGCGCTTGCTTCCGGATTTGCCTTCATGGTCTCAAGGAAGGAATTCCAGAGCGCGCTTCCCGCTGTATTCTCTGCCACCTCAGGGGTAACCACCGCCGCTTTATCCTCTGCCGGAGCAGTCGGTGCCACCGTAGCGGTGATTTCATTACTATCTGCCGGTGTGTTGTTCTTCTTATCGTCCTTTCCGCCGCATGCAGCCATTCCGATAATCATAGATACGGAAAGAATTGTTGCTAATACTTTTCTCATCATTTACTCTCACTTTCTTTTTTATTATTTTTGTTTTTTCGTAAGGAAATACCCTATTACAGTTACTTCCTTTTCGTGTGGTTTTCATGTCCCACTGATACATTGACGAAACTTGTCGCAGAATGGTTCCAAAAAAATAAAAAATTTTTTAAAGTTTTTCTCACGGAGAATCCTGCCCGCGAAGTTCTCTGCCTGCGGCGGGCCACCAAAAGTAATGTCCTATTCCGCAGCCTGCTGTTCCGGTGCACCGCTGTAATATAAGTCATGATAAAATCCGCCGCGCTCCAAAAGCTCTGCATGGGTCCCCTGCTCGATAATATCTCCGTCCTTCATTACCAGAATCACATCCGCCTCACGAATGGTAGACAAACGGTGTGCCACAATAAAGCTGGTACGTCCTTTCATCATCTTGTGGAATGCACGCTGAATACGTACTTCCATTCTAGTATCAATCGAAGAGGTTGCTTCATCCAGAATTAACATCGGCGGCAGACAGAGCATCACTCTTGCGATACAGAGCAACTGCTTCTGCCCCTGCGAAAGGTTTCCTCCATCCTCTGCAATTACTGTCTGATACCCATCAGGCATTCTCCGGATAAAATTGTGCGCATAGGAAGCCTTTGCCGCCTCCTCAATTTCCTCCATCGTAGCCTCCGGACGTCCGTATGCGATATTCTCCGCAATCGTACCGGCCTTCAACCAGGTCTCCTGCAGCACCATACCGTAGTTTTGCCGCAGAGAGGCTCTTGTGATATCCCGGATATCGGTTCCGTCCACCGTAATTTTTCCCTTCTTTACATCGTAGAACCGCATGAGTAAGTTGATTAACGTCGTCTTTCCACAGCCGGTCGGTCCCACAATTGCCACACGCTGTCCCGGCTTTACGTTAAGCGTCACGTCCTTTAATAACGGTACCTCCGGTACATAAGAGAATGCCACATGCTCCAGACCGACGGTTCCCTTTGCATCCCTTAATACCAGCGCACCCTCCTTATCCGGCATCTGTACCTCCTCATCCAGAAGGTCAAATACGCGCTTTGCACAAGCCAGCGCATTCTGAAGCTCCGTAATCACAGAGGAAATCTCATTGAACGGTTTTGTGTACTGATTGGCATACGATAAGAAACAGGAAAGCTGTCCGACGGACAATACTGCCGGACCGGCGGTCAGCGCCACAAAACCGCCGAAAATTCCTACACCGGTATAAACCAGGCTGTTTACAAAGCGGGTGCACGGATTTGTCAGCGAGGAAAAGAAAATCGCCTTAATACCGACCTTCTGCAACCGGTGATTTACATCATAAAACCGTTCTTTTGCTTTATCTTCATAATGAAATGCCGTTACAACTCTCTGATTTCCGACAAGCTCCTCCACCAGGGATGTCATCTCGGCACGCACCCTGGACTGGGCCTGGAACATCGAATAAGTTCTCTTCGCAATAAACGCTGCCACAAACAGGGATACCGGAGTCAGCACTACAACTAACAAAGCAATCTGCACATGAATGGACAGCATGAAGCCAAGTGTTGCAAGAATCGTCACCACACCGGTAAACAGCTGGGAAAAGCCCATTAACAGTCCGTCCGAAAGCTGGTCGATATCCGTCACAATCCGGCTCAGCGTATCCCCGTTCGGATGTGAATCCAGATAACTAAGCGGAAGCTTCTGCACATGTGCATATACTTTTGTACGTAAATCTCTTACCACGTGATACGCAATCCGGTTGTTGCAAAGACTCATCACCCAGTTTGATACTGCCATGATTGCTACCACAATCAGAAAACGTAACAAAATCGGAGTAATCGCAGCAAAATCTACTCTGCCTGCTCCTACCACCTGGTCAATTGCATGTCCGGTCAGCACCGGAGCATACAGGGTCGTTACTACGGTAAGTACCGCAAACACCAGAGAGAGAACAACCAGTCCGCTATATGGCTTTATTAAGGAAAGAACACGCTTCAGAGTTGCGGAATTTCCGTTCCTTTTCTTCATGCACCCACCTCCTCTGCAGAAAGCTGTGACTGACAGATTTCCTTATATACCTCACAGCACTCAACCAATTCCTTATGTGTACCGATACCGGCCACTTCGCCATCCTCTAAAACAATAATCAAATCTGCATTCTGAATCGTCGTTGTACGCTGGGATACCATAAATACCGTCATTCCCTTCGTACGCTCTGCCAACGCCCTTCGGAGAGCTGCATCTGTTGCCATATCCAGCGCCGATGCACTGTCATCCAGGATAAGAATCTCCGGCTTTCGTACGAGTGCCCTCGCAATGGTAAGACGTTGTCTCTGTCCTCCGGATAAGTTTTTACCTCCCTGATTCAGCTTATAGTCCAGTCCGCCCTCTTTGGCATCCACAAACTCCTTTGCCTGTGCAATCGACAGAGCCTCGTTTATCTCCTCGTCCGTAGCCTCTGCCTTTCCCCATTGCATATTGTCCCGGATAGTTCCGGAAAAAAGTACCGCCTTCTGCGGCACGACACCGATTTTACTGCGGAGCTCTCCCTGCGGATACTCCCTGACATCCATACCGTTTATCAGAACTGCCCCTTTTGTCACGTCATAAAATCGTGGTAAAAGATTCACCAGCGTAGACTTACCGGAGCCTGTACCACCGATAATTCCCACCGTCTGTCCCTTCTTTACCGTAAACTTAAGATTCTTTAACGCCTCTCCCTGGCTCCCCGGATACGTAAACGATACATCCGAGAATTCAACCGCAGGAGCCGCATCCGAAGCAGCTTTCTGTTCCGTAGCAGTAGTGTCTTCTCTATCCAATACCGTCGGCTGTAAATCAAGTACCTCATTTACTCTCTTCGCAGAAGCCATCGCTTTTGTGAACGAAATAATTAACACCTGAAGTGCCACCAATGCATTTAAAATCTGGGTCATATAGTTCACGAGTGCGATTACCTCACCCTGAGAAATCACACCGGCATCTACTTCTTTTCCTCCCTGCAGAATAATTGCAGCAATTGCAAGATTGACTACGACAAAGGTCAGCGGGTTCATTGCCACGGATACCTTGCCCACCCGCTTCTGCAGCTTTAACAGCAGGTCACAGTCCTCACAGAAATCATCCGTCTCATCCTGCTGTCTTCCGAAGGCACGGATTACCCTTGCTCCGTTTAATCCTTCTCTTGTCGCAAGTGCGATTTTGTCGAGTGCCTTTTGTGCTCTTCCATACATCGGAATCGTCAGCACCATGATACCGTAAATAATTATTGCAAGTATCGGAGCCGCAATCGCAAAGATGATTGCCACCTTTACATTCACAAGGAAGGCCGCCACCAGTGCACCGATGACAATAAACGGGGAACGAAGAAACAGACGCAGCACCATATTGACTCCTGCCTGCACCTGATTCATATCACTTGTAATCCTTGTCACCAGACTTGAAGTTCCCGCCTCATCCAACTCTGCATACGAAAGGCGGTTCATATGGGCAAACAAATCATCCCTCAGCTCCGTTCCGAAGCCTACCGATGCTTTTGCCGCAAAAAACTGAGCAATCAAAGAACAGACAAGTCCTACCACTCCCAACAGCACCATAATAATTGCCGCACGATATATATAACTCTTGTCACCTTTTGCAATACCGTTATCAATCATATCTGCCACCACAAGCGGCACCAGAAGCTCGAAAAAAGCCTCCAGCATCTTAAACAGCGGTCCGATGATACTTTCCTTTTTGTAATTCTTTAAATATTTCACCAATCGAAGCATATAGTTTCCTCCGTAAAAAAAGCAGTCCGGTTATCTATTAAAATAAGATACCCTCCTGCCGTTCATTTTACCAAAGCCGATTATAACAAATAATGGAAGAAGTGTCAATGTGGGTACTTACCCAAAACACAATCCGCAACCGAAGCACAAATCCGGCGCAGGAAACGCTTTCATCGGCAAAAAGAGAGCCGCGCAATCTGCACAGCCCTCTTAAACTAATCTCTAACCTGACCGAATTATCTGAACTTAACCGCGGTACCGTAAGCCATGACCTCAGCAGCCCCCTGCATTACCGCTGCCGATGCATAACGAACATTTACAATTGCATCCGCACCAAGTGCCTCTGCCTCTGCCACCATCCTTTTGGTAGCCAGTGCTCTTGCATCGTTCATCATCTCATTGTACGCTTTCAGTTCACCACCCACAATCGTCTTAAAGCTCTGGGTAATATCTCTCCCGATATTCTTGGACTGAATCGTACTTCCCTTGACTAACCCCAGCATTTCCAGCTCTTTTCCGGAAATGTAATCAGTATTTACTAAGATCATCCTCTTCTCCTCCTCTGATTTCTTTGATTCTGCTTACCAGTACACCAATCATTACTCCGCATACCGCAAGCGGTGCTATTACCAACACGGTCTTTGCCCAGAACGGAATATCCCCGACACACAGAAACAATACTACCATCCCGGCATAATAAAGCACCATCAGTGCTGTAATAATAATCGGAGCAATCATCTTTTTGGTATGATTCACAGTACTCCCTCCTTTGCACGTTTGCTCACAGGCTTATTTTACCATATTAATCCGTGAGGTGTCAACAAGTCCCAAAATAAGACTTGAGACATTACCGTGACAAGGTCAAAAAAGGAACAGGATTTTAATCAGAATACTCCATGGAAGAAACGATGCCAGCAGGATAATCCAATAGGTATTTCCACCACCGTTTTTTTTAAATCTGACGATATTATATGTAAGAAACAGCACAATCCAAACGACATTAAATATCAAAAGCCCAATAAGTGTTTTGTCGTTTGTCCTGCCTCCCAATTTCCCTGCCAGTTCCGCTAACAGCAAATCATACGCCAGACAGATTCCAAAGATACAATTTATGATAATTGCAGGAATCGTTTTGTACATACGTCACCTCCGAATAAAGATTCTATCTTTATTATACTAGTAAAAAGCTAGCCCCTTTCTTAATAAATGACTTCATTTCTCTCCTCTTTTTTTATTACGCTAATCTCAAGAGTGCTTTTTTCCTGTTTATTTTTTCTTCCGAAATCAAAA
>JAQXOR010000024.1 GCA_029099805.1 Lachnospiraceae bacterium | reverse complement strand
ATGGCCGTTTTATGCGCTCGGTGTTGCCTGTCTCGGAGATATGCTGCAGTTTGTTTTGTTAGCAGTTTTTTGCCTCGCTGCATTCGGAATCGTAACCGTGATTCTGAATGTAACCTTTGTCAAGGCCATGCTGGCAGGCGGCAGGTCAAAGCATGCCGCAAAGCAGAAACGCGATACCAAAATCCGTACTGCGGAAGGTTCAATCTGCAAAAAGGAAGCAAAACGTTTCTTTACCAGTACAACGTATCTTGTAAATATCGGAATGGGACTTTTTATGCTTGTTGCCTTTGTGGGTGCGGGAATTATAATGAGAGAGAAGCTTCTTTTGGGAATTCAACAGATAGCCGATGGAAAGGCGCAGAGCTCACTGCCAATTATTTTGACCGGTGCAATGGGGATTTTAGCCTCCATGACACCGATTTCCGCACCGTCCGTGTCACTGGAGGGAAAGTATATCTGGATTTTACGCTCCATGCCGGTCAGCGGGGCACAAATACTGAAAGCAAAGCTTCGGTTCCATTGTATCGCTACTGTGCCGCTTAGTGCTGTTGGTGCAATTGTGCTTGGAGGTGTCTATGGACTTACGATTCCGGAAATTATTTTTTCAACCATTGGAGTTGTTCTGCTCTATGTACTGTGTGGTGTTCTGGGGCTTATCTTTAATATGTGTTTTCCGCGCCTCGACTGGTCAAATGAAGCAATGGCATGTAAGCAGTCCATGGCCGTTTTCTTCTCAATATTCGGGATGATGTTTGTCAGTATCATTTTTGTGGGAATCTATTTCGGCTTTGTGATGTTACTGGGCGGAGCTAAGAACAGTATACCGGCCTTTGTACTGGTAAATGTACTGTTTGCCGGCATCACTTACTTGTTCTATTTGCTTATGACGAAGTGGGGCGGCAGGAAGTTTGAGACGCTGTAAAATATAATAACAAAATTTGTAACGTTTTGCGTTTACGTGTATCTAACTGTCAAAAGGACATGAAGCAGTGGAGATACAAATCGGTAAACGCAAAGCGTTTTTTTGTAATGTGAAAGTGATATTGTTGTATCTGGTCATCTATGGTCATTTCATAGAACCGAGAATAAACTATTTCGTACAGAGGAATTGGTTTCGGAAGTAAAGAAGGAATTTGCAGAGGAACAGATACTGCGCAGGGGATTCCGAAAGATTAAAATGCGTTGGACTATTTTGGTGACAGGATTGTTGATGCTGATTCCTATCATCGGTTTGTGCGTTCTAGGATATAACGAGCAACGCGGCGAAGGGGTATGTTTTTCCAACATTGACGACATTTATCGGTGTATCAGGTTTGTAAAATATATTGAAAAGGGAGATTTCGGGAAGGTTGCCGACAGTATGGAGTTCTCCAACATGAGATATGATTTTGCGGACAATGTAAGAGATTTATCGGAGGCGGAATTTGTTTCCTATATGAGAGGAAAAGTAGAACATAAGCTGGAAGAATACCGAAATCTCGGTATTTCCATCCGGAACATTTCTTACGATTATGCGTATAAAATCGGTAACGAATGGCAGGTGGAACTTGCGTTTTATGAGACCTATCCGGACGGAAGCTGTCAAAGAATAACGGTAACGTTAGATGCAAATACATTGCGTGCGGGAGCATATTCTGTTGTTCCGGATACACAAGACATTTATATCGATGAGATTTTAAGTGCGCTGATACAAGAGGATCCATTGAGATATAAGGAAATGGAAGTGACTTTTTCTTTAAAGGAAGGGGAGAGGGCAATTGTTTCCTGGGATTTGAATGAGGAAGTCATAGGAGAAGTTGAATCCGTCAATTTGTTTCATGTTTCCTACGGTACAGGCTACGGTGTATATGTACAGGAAGAACGCTTACAGCAAATAGAGGCTTCTGTGCCGGGAGAGTATGCGGTTGTGATAAGGGATAGAAAGGGGGAAAAGGTTGCAGTTGAAGATATTATAAAAATAAAGATTGAAAAATATTAAATAGAACTTGTGTTCTGCAAAGAGATGCGATATAATAAGATTAGTAGCCGACAGGTTACCGGCAATCGTGTACATACCGTATGGTAAGGGGTGGGTGACCTTCATTCGGACAGAATGGAGGTGATGCCTTTGAAGAATCGTTTTGATTTTAAGGACTTGATGTCTTTCGGAATGTTCCTTCTGGCATTATTGACATTCATTTTTTTGATTTGTCAATAGTTTAGCAATAAAAAACCTTCCCTGTACTTTGACGAGAAAGGGAAGGTTTTTTCTCTTATCTAAGGTCAACCACTCTGTGGCGATTGCCTTTTCTAAGTTTATTATACCATAAGTTTTAAGAGTTTCAAGTATATTTTGTGAAAAGTTCATATTGAACTGTTACGTATAATTGTGCTATTTCGAAAAAAGTGCTTTTCTTTTTCCATATGTTGTGGTATCATATATATTTAGCGGAGATATATTCCGAGACTACTGAAAAGCATGACGGAAAACGGCGTGTTTTTCAGTTGTTTCGGCCATCTCCGCAAAAAGACAAAAGGAGATTTAAAATGGCGTACAAGAGTTTTTCAATGGAACTTGCAGGCAGAACTCTGACTGTAGATATCGGCAGAGTTGCTGCACAGGCAAACGGTGCAGCTTTCATGCATTATGGTGACACAACGGTGCTCTCCACCGCTACGGCTTCCGAGAAGCCGCGTGATGGAATTGATTTCTTCCCGTTAAGCGTAGAATACGAGGAAAAGTTATACGCAGTCGGTAAGATTCCGGGTGGCTTCAACCGCAGAGAGGGTAAGGCTTCTGAAAATGCTATCCTTACTTCCCGTGTTATTGACCGTCCGATGCGTCCGTTATTCCCAAAGGATTACAGAAACGATGTAACCTTAAACAATATGGTAATGTCCGTAGACCCTGAGTGCAGCCCGGAGCTGACTGCTATGCTCGGTTCTGCAATTGCAGTAGCAATTTCTGATATTCCGTTTGACGGTCCGTGTGCTACTACACAGGTCGGACTGATTGACGGGGAGTTCGTTTTCAACCCGAATTCTTCCCAGAATAAGGTTTCTGACTTAAAGCTTACCGTGGCTTCTACCAGAGACAAGGTGATTATGATTGAAGCCGGTGCAAACGAAGTGCCGGAGGCAAAGATGATTGAAGCGATTTATGCTGCTCACGAGATTAACCAGCAGGTAATTGCATTTATCGATAAGATTGTGGCAGAGTGCGGTAAGGCAAAGCATGAGTATACAAGCTGTGCAGTTCCGGAAGAGCTGTTTGCAGCAATTAAAGAGCTTGTTCCGCCGGCAGAGATGGAAGAGGCAGTATTTACCGATGAGAAGCAGAAGCGCGAGGAGAATATCCGTCAGATTACCGCTAAGCTTGAAGAGGCTTTTGCTGATAACGAGGAGTGGCTTGCCGTGCTCGGTGAGGCAATCTACCAGTACCAGAAGAAGACCGTTCGTAAGATGATCTTAAAGGATCACAAGCGTCCGGATGGCAGAGCGCTTACCCAGATTCGTAAGCTGGCTGCAGAGGTTGATATTATTCCGCGTGTACACGGTTCTGCTATGTTTACCAGAGGTCAGACACAGATTTGTAATGTATGTACGTTAGCTCCGCTTTCCGATGCACAGAAGTTAGATGGACTTGATGAGAACGAAGTTTCCAAGCGTTATATGCACCACTACAATTTCCCGGCTTACTCTGTAGGTGAGACAAAGGTTTCCAGAGGTCCGGGACGTCGTGAAATCGGTCACGGTGCACTTGCTGAGAGAGCACTTCTTCCGGTACTTCCTCCGGAGGATGTTTTTCCGTACGCAATCCGTACCGTATCCGAGACCTTTGAGTCTAACGGTTCTACCTCCATGGCTTCTACCTGTGCATCCTGTATGTCCTTAATGGCAGCAGGTGTTCCGATTCGTAAGATGGTTGCAGGTATTTCCTGTGGTCTTGTGACCGGTGAAACCGATGATGATTATGTATTATTAACCGATATTCAGGGGCTTGAAGACTTTTTTGGTGATATGGACTTTAAGGTAACCGGTACAGATGCCGGTATTACCGCAATTCAGATGGACATTAAGATTCACGGTCTGACCCGCCCTATCGTAGAAGGTGCGATTGCAAGATGCCGTGAGGCAAGAATGTATATTATGGAGAACTGCATGAAGCCGGCAATTGCTGAGCCGAGACCGGAAGTGAGCAAGTATGCACCGAAGATAATCCAGATTCAGATTGACCCGGCAAAGATTGGTGATGTAGTCGGTCAGAGAGGTAAGACCATCAATGCGATTATCGAAGAAACCGGCGTTAAGATTGATATTACCGATGACGGTGCTGTTTCCATCTGTGGTACCGACCCGGCAGGTATGCAGCGTGCAGTTGACCTGATTCAGATTATTGTGACCGATTTTGAGGAAGGTCAGGTACTTGAGGGTAAGGTTGTCAGCATTAAGGAATTCGGAGCATTCCTTGAGTTTGCACCGGGCAAGGAGGCAATGGTTCATATCTCCAAGATTTCCAAGGAGCGCATCAACCACGTAGAGGATGTTCTGACCCTTGGTGATGTTGTAAAGGCTGTATGCCTTGGCAAGGATAAGATGGGAAGAATCAGCTTCAGCATTAAGGATGTAAAATAAAGGATCGCTCTTTCACACAAGAGGGCTTTTAACCAGTCGGAAAATGAGACTTTTCATTTTCCGACTTTTGTTTCCCCTTATGTGCGAAAGAGCCGGTGTGAATACAAGGTAGGAAATTTGCTACAATGAGGTCGGTGGTGAATTAGAATTTATAAGAACAGTTACGAGGTGCTTGCTGAATGAAAAGATTGAGTAAAGAGCAAATTTTGATGCTTCATTCACAGCTCATAGAACAAACTGGCGGAACCCTTGGGGTAAGAGACTTCAATTTGTTGGAGTCGGCTATTGAGACACCGTTTCAAGTGTTTGATGGAGAAGAGTTATATCCAACGATACAAGCGAAAGGTACGCGTCTTGGCTATGGTTTAATAAAAAATCATTGTATGTTGGATGGTAATAAACGAATAGGAACACAGGTGAGTATATGAATTTGACAGAGGGATTTTATATGAATACTATATGGTCAACGTATGTACAAAGTATAGGTACATTATATGACTCTCGTGTTTTAAGATTTTCAGATATGTTTAAAAATAAATACACCAATGTATTTGGAATTGATGATAAAACAAAGCTGTTGGAAATTGGTTGCGGACCGGGAGCTCTTGCTGAGTCTTTGGCAAGGTGGTATCCTTGTGCACAAATACATGGCTTAGATAGAGATTCTAATTTTATAGAGTTTGCAAGAAAAAACGCACCACATATCGAATTCTCTGAAGGCGATGCTACAGACTTACCATATAAAAATGATACATTCGATGTAACAATTTCAAATACAGTTGCAGAACATATTGAGCCGGCGAAGTTCTATGGTGAACAATATCGTGTTTTAAAAGAAAGCGGGGTCTGTATCGTTTTGTCTGCCAGAAAAGGAATTAATATATCGGCTCAATGCATAAGAGAAGAATCGGATTTAGAAAAAAAGATATGGAAACGAGTTGATAAAAAATTCAAAGAAATCAATGAAAAATATGCTGTATGCGCGTATCCGCAAAGTGAAATGGAAATGCCATTATGTATGGAACAGTATGGATTTAGGGATGTAACAGTGGACTACATTACAATTAATTTAACTCCTGATAATCCCATTTATCCAAAAGAAATGGCATATGCTATGATAAATGCAAACAGAAAGTGTGCAGTTGATAATATTGAGAGTTTAACACAAATTGGTGATGGAATGGTGAGTGACTCGGAGATTGAAGAACTGAAGCACATTGTAAATTCAAAATATGATAAGAGGATTGAATTATATAACAATGGGATTAAACAATGGGACACAAACTTATCTGTGACCATGATAATGCGAGGTGTCAAGTAAGACGGCTTGTTCATATAATGCACAGCTCCCAATTTGTTGAGTACATGAAACTTTCCGTCTCATAGCGAGATTGAAAGCATGCGTTTATTTGAAAGTTCACATTTGTTATAGATAAGATAGTTCAGAAAGGTTTTGTTTGTATGGATCAAATTGAGTTAATCAGTCTACCCAACGGCATCCGGGTGGTGTTGGAGCCGATGCCGTATGTAAAAACCACGGCGTTTGGCGTGTTTGTAGGTGTAGGCTCCGTTTGTGAAACAAAAGAGAATAACGGGATTTCCCATATGATTGAGCACATGCTGTTTAAGGGAACGGAGACAAGGAGTGCAGGCCGGTTGGCGGATATTACCGCAAGGCTCGGTGATACAGTAAATGCCTATACCGGAAAGGAGTATACCGCGTATTACGGAGTAACCATAGCGGAGGAGCTGCTGACGTTAATTGATGTTCTTGCCGACATGATACAGCATTCCGTGTTTGACCGGAAAGCGCTTTCCAAGGAAAAGGGCGTTATCTGTGAAGAGATTGATATGTACAATAACTCTCCGGAGGATTTTGTTCACGAGCTGGCGCAGAAAAGGGCATGGCAGGGGCATCCGCTCAGTTTTCAGATTTCCGGTACCAAGGGTGTCGTACGGGGGATGACAAGAGAGAAAATACTGACGTTTTTTCAACGTGAGTATCGACCGGAACAAA
>JAQXOR010000023.1 GCA_029099805.1 Lachnospiraceae bacterium | reverse complement strand
AAGATAACCAATCTGAATGGGGCTGTTACATGCATTCATGTGACAGCCCCATGAAGTTTTTTGCCATTGCGGAACATATTTCCTGAGGCGGACTTTACTTTGCTAAAAATTTTACACGGATTTTACATAAATGATATGTTTTTTTGACATCCTGTTGCTAATATAAACTTGAAGTAAAATATTAGTCAAGGAGTAAGACCGTGTCCTGCACGGCGGGGAAAAGAGAATGGATATTTTTAATGCGTTGTCGATGATTGGTGGCCTGGCATTGTTTCTTTACGGAATGCATTTACTTGGCGAAGGTTTGGAGAAGATGTCCGGCGGACGTTTGGAACGAATTTTGGAGAAGTTGACTTCAAATCCGATTAAGGGGGTACTGCTCGGTGCCGCGGTAACGGCGGTGATTCAGTCCTCCTCTGCTACTACGGTTATGGTAGTCGGTTTTGTAAACTCCGGTATCATGAAGCTTTCGCAGGCTGTCAGTATTATTATGGGGGCCAATATCGGCACTACCATCACCTCCTGGATTTTAAGCCTATCCAGTATTGAAGGGGACAATATTTTCTTACAGCTGTTGAAACCTTTAAATTTTACTACGGTACTCGCGCTTCTCGGTGTGATCTTTATCATGTTTAGTAAAAGTGAAAAGAGAAAAAATGTCGGTATGATTCTGGTGGGGTTTGCAGTGCTTATGGTAGGCATGGACAACATGAGTGAGGCAGTAAAGCCGCTTCGTGATGTTCCGGAATTTACGAATATACTTCTGATGTTTTCCAATCCTGTTTTTGGTATGCTTGCCGGTGCGGTTTTGACAGCAATTATTCAGAGCTCTTCTGCCTCGGTAGGTATTTTGCAGGCGCTTTGTGTGACCGGACAGGTTTCGTTTGCAACTGCATTTCCGATTATCATGGGACAGAATATCGGTACCTGTATAACGGCGCTTATTTCTGCCATCGGTGCACAGACTAATGCAAAACGTGCGGCTTTGGTACATTTGTATTTTAATGTCATTGGTACGATTGCGTTTATGCTTGGTTTTTATGGGATGAATGCAGTGGTAGATTTCGCATTCTTAAGTATGCCGGCGGATGCTGCGGGAATTGCAACCATCCATACTGCCTTCAATTTAGCTGCAACCCTGTTACTGCTCCCGTTCTCAAAGGTATTGGAAAAACTTGCCTGTCTGACGGTAAAGGATATTAAGGACTCGAAGAAGGAACTGTCCGAGCGGGAGCTTAAGCTGTTAGATGAGCGTTTCCTGGAGACTCCGGCATTTGCGGTAGAGCAGTGCAAGGTTGTTGCAAATCATATGGCAGAGATTTCGAAGGAAGCATTGGATTGTTCGTTGGATTTGTTAAAGGCATATGATGAAAGAAAGGTCGCAAAGGTGTATGAACTGGAGTCTGAGGCAGACCGGTTTGAGGATCGTCTTGGTCAGTATCTGGTGAAGCTAAGCAGTAAAGACCTTTCTGTAAAGGATAGTACGATGCTTTCTATGCTGCTTCATAGTATCGGGGATATGGAACGCATTTCCGATCATGCGGTAAACATTGCAGAGGGCGCTGAGGAAATGCATAAAAAGAATATGACGTTTTCCGCAGAGGCAGAAAAGGAAATTGAAACCTTTGCGGAAGCGGTTCGTGAAATCCTTCGTATTTCTGTGAAATGCTTTATGGAGGAAAACATGGAAGAAGCTGTGAAGGTCGAGCCGCTTGAGGAAGTAGTAGATGATTTGAAGGACGAATTAAAGATGCGCCATGTTAAGCGTTTGAGGGAGGGAAAATGTACCATTGAGCTCGGGTTTGTGCTTTCCGATTTAACTACGAATTTTGAACGTGTTGCGGACCATTGCTCCAATATTGCGGCGTGCCTCATACAGACCGGTGAGCATGATTTCGAAATGCACAAATATATTCATAGGCTGGCAAAGGGTGAGAATACACCGTTTCATGAAAGATATATGGAATATCGCAGGCAATATACACTGTAAATACCGGACAATTGCCGGTACTCCTTGATTTCTCTCCTGCTTTCATGTTAGAATGGCGATATGGGCATGGAGGGGCAGAGCTGCCCGGAAGGAGATGTTAGATGAGTAAGATTCGTGTTATGGCAGATAGTACGTGTGATCTTTCACAGGAGCTTTTGGAACGGTATCGGATATCCGTACTTCCGTTAAATATTGTGATGGAGGATGCCTGTTATCTGGATGGAATTGAGACGACACCGGACCGCATTTATGCGTGGGCGGATAAAAACCGCACCACTCCCAAGACGGCTGCACCGGGAATCGAGGCAGCAATAGAGTTTCTGCGCCCGGCGGCAGAGGCGGGAGAAGAGGTGTTCTTTCTCGGAATCAGCGAACAGATGAGTTCTACCTGTCAGGTGGTACGCCTGGCAGCAAAGGAGCTTGACTATGAAGAGCATGTATGCGTTTTGGATTCCATGAACCTGTCGACCGGAATCGGTCTGCAGGTGCTTTATGCGGCAGAGCTTGCAGAAGGTGAGATTACCCTGTCCGCTCTGGAGAAGGAGCTGAAAGCATATAGAGAACGGGTACGTGCAAGCTTTGTTGTAGATACCCTGACGTATTTGCAAAGAGGCGGACGCTGCAGTGCGGTGACTGCACTGTTGGGAAACACATTGAAGTTAAAGCCGCGCATTGCGGTGGCAGACGGAAAGATGGGTGTTTCAAAGAAATATCGCGGCAACCGGAAGAAGACGGTTCTGGATTATGTAAAGGATATGGAAGAGGAGCTTTTGCAGGCAGAGACAAAGCGGGTATTTATTACACATTCCGGTATCGAGCAGGAAATTGTGGACGAGGTGACGGCATATTTACGCGGGCTGTCACATTTTGAGGCGATATATGTAACGAGGGCAGGCGGCGTAATTTCCAGTCACTGCGGACCGGGGACACTCGGGGTTCTTTTTGTAGAAGGAGAATAAAGAGAAAGGGCTTCTGCCCGAATGAACTTCGCGAGTCCCGCTCTTGCGATACGGAGTATACAAATAAAAAGTTGCAGATAACTCATCAGGTTTTTCAAAGCGCAACGCTTCGTCAAACTTCCTCCAAGAACAGCTAAGCCGCTCGGGTGAGGCCTCGCGCCTAAGCTGTTCTAAGAGGTGATTTCGACTCAGCTAAAAATGCGGTCCTTCGGACAAATTCAAAACCAAATGAGTTATCTGCAACTTTTTTAGCAATACTTTCAAAATCGCAAGAGCTCGCCACGCCCGAGCCATCGCGCAGTTTATTCGGGGCTTGGCCCATGCAAAGAGAAAATTCAGTCAAAGGCAAGACCGAAATAGGTGGGGTGTTCCCCGCCTTTTTTGAACGGCAGATACATAGCAAACGGAAGGTCTTCGCCGGGAGTACGGAAGGTTCCTTCGGTACATCCGAGGGCGGATAGGATGCCGGGGGCATAGGAGGTATCGCCTAACAGCTCGGCGCAGCAGAGCCTGTCGCCCTCCCTGTGTGCAGCGAGGAGAAAGTCCGGACCGGCATAGAACGTTTCCCAGGTTGCCAGAAAGTCCAGATTTTCTTTTTCCTGCACAATGCCGCCTGCCGGTAACAGCTTCCGTCTAAGTCCGGCATAGGCATCCGGTGTAATCTGGGATAAGGCAACCGCAGCATCGGAGGCAGTGCAGGTAAACTTACGGATTCTGCAACCGGTTTGATATCCCATAGCTTCATAGAATGAAAAAAGGTCTGAA
>JAQXOR010000022.1 GCA_029099805.1 Lachnospiraceae bacterium | reverse complement strand
ATAAATTCAAAAATAATAATAGCAATTTCTACCACGAATCCCATCAGTTCATGTAAAAACTCCAATGCTTCCATACAATGTCCTCCATTGAATCCCTGTCGATTACTGAAAGAACAAAAACAAAATCACCAAAATAATGCTCAAACTCCTCTGCAGTCATCAATACCTTTCGTGGCTTTGTCCCTTCTTCCGGTCCTACTACACCGGCCTCCGCAAGCTGGTCCATAATCCGTGCCGCGCGGTTAAATCCGATTTTATAGGCACGCTGCAGCATCCCGATGGATGCCTTATCCTTTTCGATAATCAGCTTTCCGGCATCCGCAAAATACTCATCATAGCCATTTGAACTATTGGAATTCCCTGACGAATCAGCGCCACCGGACGGCATATTGGTAATCTTTTCGGATACCTCTGTATTATAAGCACTATCCTCGTTATTTGCCTTTAAGAAATCAACTACCGCACTAACTTCTCTGTCAGAAACAAATGCCCCCTGTACCCGCACCGGCTTCGAATAGCCTGACGGGAAGAACAGCATATCACCCTTTCCGAGTAACTTTTCCGCACCGGCACCGTCAAGAATTGTTCTGGAATCAATCGCCGAAGATACCGCAAATGCAATACGGGATGGGATATTTGCCTTAATCAGTCCTGTAATAACATTTACCGAAGGACGCTGCGTTGCAATGACCAGATGTAAGCCTGCCGCACGGGCAAGCTGTGCCAGACGGCAGATAGAATCCTCCACCTCACCCGGTGCTACCATCATAAGGTCCGCAAGCTCGTCCACAATAATCACAATCTGTGGCAGATGCTTGTACTTTTCTTCTTCAAGCCCCTGCTTTGCCGCATCCGCTACACGCTCATTGTAGCCCTTTAAATCCCTGACACCGAGCTCTGCAAACTTCTGATAACGCTCAGTCATCTCGATAACGGCCCAGTTCAGTGCGGCACTTGCCTTTTTCGGATCGGTTACAACCGGAATCATCAAATGCGGAATTCCGTTATATACCGAAAGCTCTACCACCTTCGGATCCACCATAATCAGCTTTACCTCCGACGGGTCCGCTTTATACAAAATACTCATAATCAGCGTATTGATACAAACGGATTTACCGGAACCGGTAGCTCCCGCAATCAATAGATGCGGCATCTTTGCAATATCCGTCACTACGGTCTGTCCTCCGATATCCTTACCGACTGCGAACGCCACGTTGGAGCCGTGTCCGGTAAATTCGGAGGATTCCAAAAGCTCCCGTAACAGCACCGTGGAATTCTCCTTATTCGGCACCTCTATTCCGACTGCTGCTTTTCCCGGAATCGGTGCTTCGATACGCACATCCGCCGCAGCCAGATTCAGCTTAATATCATCTGCAAGACTGGTAATCTTGCTGACCTTTACCCCCTGCTCCGGCTGAAGCTCATACCGTGTCACTGCAGGACCGCAGCTTACATTAGTAACGGTAACACGTACTCCGAAGCTGTCTAATGTATTCTGAAGCTTTCTTGCGGTATCCTGTAACTCACGCTCGGATACTCCCTTTGTTCCCCTCGGCTTTGTTAGCAGGTCAATCGGCGGAAACTCATACTGTTTCACCGGTTCACTCTCCTCAATAATCAGAGGAGCTTCTTCTCCGGAAGCAGCATCGGTATTTTCACGACTCTTAGTATGCGTCACAGACTCTCCCGAAACACACTTTTCTCCCTCGGACACAGCAGGTCGGAATCTCTGTCCCCCCGAGGTCTGCCGAATACCGTCATCCTCCAGAGCGTCCAGCTGCTCTGCGACTGTCGGTCCTTTCCTCGGAGTATTCATCCGGCGTAAAGAGCCGCTTTCCTGAGCCGGCATTGTCTCATCGATACCTTCCGAGACGAAGGAAGACTTTTGTTCTACATGTGTAGTTTCCTTGTATTCTCCTGTTTCCGGAGAAATTTCCATCATACGAAGACCGGCATTCTGTGCCTTCCGTTCCTCTCCATACAGTGCATTCACCTCAGAAATCGTCTGTTCCGGCAGAGTATACTGATTATTCATGTCAAGGGTAAAATCACCGGTCGGTGTTTTTCCTCCAAAGAAGTTTCTTTTTTCTTTCTTCGGATGTACTTCTCGGGCTTTCTCCTGCGAAGCCAAAGATACTACGCGTGTAGAATCTGTAACAGGCTCCATTTTAGCCTTCTCTTCTTCCGATAGCAGATATGTTTTCGCTCTCCGTTCTCCGAGCTCCCTGCGCTTTTCTTCGATAAGACGGGCTCTTTCTGCCTGCCTCTCTTCATAGGATTCCCGACGTTCCATTGCATGCACCTTATGCAGGGCATACCGTTCATTACTCCGCTTTGCAATCCATGCAAAAATAGCCTTTCTGGAAAACAACATAAAAAATACCAGAAACAGTGCAATTACAATAACATAAGAACCGACACCAAATAACGGTTCAAATAAATAGCAAATCAATCCGCCGAAAATACCGCCGCCCTTTTTAAATGTCTTTGCCAAGGTAAAATAGTTGCCCGGCGTAAGTGCTTTCTTTGCCTCGGTCATATTCAAGACCATCAGCTGGTCATCCGAATAGGACGTAAGCAGCTGAATAAAAGCGGTCAGCATAAACAGCATTCCGAGCGCATATAACATTTTCGATGTCAAAGTACGGCTACCTCTGTTTGCAAGAAAAAAAGCCATTCCAAAAAATAGCAGAACCGGAAAAATATATGCCACGATACCAAACAGACCGAACATAATACCATGAATCGTTTTTCCGACAACACCACCCAGGTTAAAATTACTTAACAACAGTAAAACGGCGATTACCAAGGTAATCATCAGGATTACCTCGTTTTGAATTTCATTGGATATCGTGTCCTTCTGTTGCCTTTTCGTCCCGGCGGAAGTCTTACGCTTTGCGACACTTCTTGAATTCCCAGCACCAGAGGTACGTTTTCTTTCGTTCCCTGAATTTGTACGGGACGTGCCTGTACGACTTCGTCCCGCTCCTGTTCCCTTACTTCCGGATGCCATCTTTTCCTCCTTACCCTAAGCCAGCAAACTGAACAATACTGCAAATGCTCCCATAGCAAAACAATAGTATGCAAAATACTTAAACTTCTTTCCTCTTACAATGACAAGCATTGTCTTAATACAAATGTATCCGACAACTCCGGATATCACCGTTCCGACCAGATAATTCATCACTTCGGACGCTGACAAAAGCTCCGGTGCAAAATCAAGCAGCTCCAGAACAAGTGCTCCGAGAATTGCCGGAATTGACATGATGAACGAATATTTTACAGCAAATTCTCTGGAAAATCCACAGGCAAGACATGCCGTTATTGTCGTTCCGGAACGGGAAATTCCGGGGAACGTAGCGACTCCCTGTGCCACTCCGACAACCGCCGCCTTTGTATAAGAGGCATCCTCCTCCGTAGACTTTCCGTCCGGTAACCGGTCGGAAACCAGAAGCTGTATTCCGTTTACAAGAAGCAGAATCCCCGGCACAATCAAGGTTGCGGATGCCGCATTAATCACATCGCTCAGTAAAACTCCCATAATACCGGTAGGTATGGTAGATACAATGATAAGCATAACAAACCGGAGATAA